>JAZQJQ010000106.1:0-17289 GCA_045541735.1 Eubacteriales bacterium | reverse complement strand
TGCTCTTGCAAAGATTCTTCCTTACCAGCAGTCCGACTTCGAGGCTCTTTACGAAGCTCTCGAAGGCAACCCTGTATGTATCCGTTTCCTCGATCCTCCGCTTCATGAGTTCGTTCCTACCACCGAGGAGGACATTGCAATTCTTGCAAAGGCTCAGAACAAGTCTGTTGAGGATATCAAGGCTATTATTGCATCTCTCCACGAGTTCAACCCCATGATGGGTCACCGCGGATGCCGTCTTGCAGTTACCTACCCCGAGATAGCAAAGATGCAGACCAGCGCAGTTATCCGCGCTGCTATAAACGTTAAGAAGAACCATCCCGATTGGAACGTTAAGCCCGAGATCATGATTCCTCTGGTTGGCGACGTTAAGGAGCTTAAGTACGTTAAGTCCGTTGTTGTTGCTACCGCTGATGCAGAGATCGCTGCTGCAGGCGCTAACCTTGAGTACGAGGTTGGTACCATGATCGAGATCCCCAGAGCTTGCCTCACCGCTGATGAGATCGCTGCTAACGCAGACTTCTTCTGCTTCGGTACCAACGACCTTACTCAGATGACCTACGGCTTCTCCCGTGACGATGCAGGTAAGTTCCTCAACGCTTACTACGACACCAAGATCTTCGAGAACGATCCCTTCGCTAAGCTCGATACCACCGGTGTTGGTAAGCTTATGAACATGGCAGTTACCCTTGGACGTCCCGTTAACGAGCACCTCCACGTTGGTATCTGCGGTGAGCACGGCGGAGATCCCACGTCTGTTGAGTTCTGCCACAACATTGGCCTCGACTACGTATCCTGCTCTCCCTTCCGTGTACCGATCGCTCGTCTTGCTGCTGCTCAGGCTGCTATCAAGACCAAGTAATTGGAACAACAAAACAAAATTATCCGCCCGAAGAGATTCGGGCGGATTTTTTTAATTCAACCTTAGGTTTGCATTTTTCTTTTTCAACTTGCGGTTTAGTGTTTTTCGGATTTATTGGGCGTAAAGGTTGTGTAGGCGGGGAAAATGCAACTGCGCGTGCGTTGATTTTTTGCTGTAGCCGTGGTAAAATAATACCAAGAGTTCCGGAACCAACTCTGCTTGGAGGATGTTATGTACGATATGACGGCGTTTGGCAAGACAGTTGCCGAGCTTAGAAAAAAACGCGGACTTACGCAGGAGGACCTCGGTGCACGGTTAAATATCACTGCACAGGCGGTATCAAAATGGGAAAACGGTGTTGGATACCCTGATATTTCTATTATGCCTAGGCTTGCAGAGGTGCTTGATACCGATATGGATACGCTTTTCGGAGTTTCGGATAAAGAGGATAAGCGCTTCGTTACGCTTGCGATGTTTGACGGACTTCCCCTTGTGTACGAAAACGGAAAGCTTGCCTGCTATTCAAATAAGGAAGTAAAAGCCATAGAGGAGCCAAAGGTTCGTTTTACCGACGGAAGCGTTGCTGATCTTTCTACCCGCGTGGTAGTGAATTGCGGTGCGGGCGAGTGCCGTATTGCTGAAGTGGAGCACGTTCCCAAGTACGAGATGCGCGGCAACCGTTTTGAGGAAAACTACGGAGCTATCGAATCGCTGAAGATAGAGCAATCTTTTAGCGCGGACGTTACTGTGGAAAAGGGCGATGGCGGCAATGCCGTAGTCATTGCCGAGGGAAGCGAGCTATATATTGCCACATTGCGCGTTACCGTGGAAAAATGCAGAATGCGCATTTATAACGAAAAGCTAAACGGCGGACAGGGCGACGGAAATTACCACCGCAACAAATTAAAAGTTTATACCGGCTTTGAAAAGGGTAAGGTCGGAGAACTTTCGATCAACGGCTGCGGAGATATGAAGATCGACGTTGGATTTGAAAAAGCCTGGTTTACGATCAACGGCAGCGGAATGATAAACAGCAAGCGAAGAATGGACGTGCTTAACGTCTCTATAAACGGAAGCGGAGATATGGAGCTTGCAGATGCAGGTGAGGCGGCGCTGAAGATAAACGGAAGCGGAAATATCCGTGTGACCGAGGTGAACGGAAGCCTTACCGCAAAGATAAACGGAAGCGGCGATATTTCAGCCGCGGGCAAGGTAGACCGTGCGGAGATCTCTATAAACGGAAGCGGTGATATGGACTTAAAAAATATGACCGCGCACACGGCAAAGGTCTCTATTTCCGGCGCCGGCGACATCGTACTTGGTAGAGTTACCGGCCATACCGAGGAGAAGCTGACTAAGAATTCTACGTTCAAGGTACTTAGGAGAGATTGACGTATCAGCGGTGGGAGCAAGCACCGCACTACGTAAAGAAACAAAAGGGCAGTAACACCGCGGTGTTACTGCCCTTTGGATTTATTTTAATTATTCGGGCATCAGCAGACCGTACGCGCCGTCTTTACGGCGGTAAACTACGCAGGTTGCTCCGTTATCGTCCGCATTGGCGAAAACGAAAAACTGATGGCCGAGCAGATTCATTTGCATAATTGCTTCCTCGGCAGACATAGGCTTGAAGGGGAACGTCTTTGTACGTATCTCGAACGTGCCCTCGTCATCCTCGTGAATATCATCCTCGCCTACATAATCGAATGCGGCGGGGCGCAATCTTTTTTCAAGACGGGTCTTATTCTTTCTTATCTGCCTTTCAAGACTTTCAACAGCCTCGTCAAGTGCATCCCGGAAGGTTGGTGCTTCCTCCTCGCTTCTGAAGAGAATGCTGTTGTAGGTTATGGAAATTTCAATGATCTCCAGCTTTCTCTTATAGGCAAACGTAACGTATGCCTCTGCATCAGAGCCGAAGAACTTATCGAACTTTGCAAGCTTTTTTGCAACCATATCCTTCTGGTCTTCGCCGACTGTCATGTGTCTTCCGATAACTGTGATCTTCATAATACGATTTCCTTTCAAAATATTGCGCGGTTCCGCCGCGCTTCGGTCTTATGGCATCACACTCCTCTCTTGTTGTAATTCCATTATAGTACAAAATAACCAAAAAGTAAATAGATTTTTGAAAATAATTGTTAATAATTTCTGAACAAAAAAGGAAAAACGGCAGGAGCAGTCCCTGCCGTTTTCGTGTATATGCTATTTTGCGGTAATGGTGCATCCTACCACGGTGTAGTTCGCCGAATAAGTATTTCTTGCGAATATTACCAGATCTGCCTCTGCGGAAGTGAGCTTTTGTGCGGACACGTCCTTTGTTATTTCTATGGCAGTTACTATATACGAATATCTGCTGCCGGTCATATCCGTGATAAACACGTAATCGCCTTCCGTGATGATATTCATAAAATCGAACTGACCCGCATTGCCGCTGCCGCCTATTATCAGGCTCCCGTCGTATATGCTTCCCGTATATAAGCAGGGAAAAAAGGATATTTTGCCTTTATCCCAGCCGCCGTATACGGGCAGTGCGGAGTTGTATGCGGGTATCTCAATAACTCCTGCAAAGTCATAGCCGTCTATCTCCAATAGCGGCATTTTAACGTTCATACGGTCATCCATAACGCCTTTTTGGATATCCGGTATCAGTGAGTATATTTTGCTTACGGTTTGTCTGCTTTTGTCGGAGGCAACTTTTTGAAGGATAACGGAGGCTGACGTAAGCAATACCGCGCCCGCTATCAGAAGCATTCCTATTGCTGATAAAGTACGGGAACGTTTTTTCGTTATGCTTTTCATACATCGCGCCTCTTTTGCCAAGTTGCAATGATGAGAAGCAGACAACCGGAAAGGCACATAATAAGCAAGCAGGGCCACATTACCGTAATATCGCCCGTGGGGGGAGCTTCGGGCGTATCGGCTTCATAGTGGTTTGTAATTACGATCGTGTCGGAATATTCAGTTATGGTGACGGTGTAACCTTCTGGGAGACCGCGTTCAGCTGCCGACCACAAGCTTCCGTCGTTGGGGGCTGTCCAGCTGAAGGTCCAGTTACCTTCAGCAGAGCACTGCCGCACTAAATAAAGGCTGCCGTTTCGATAGATCTCTACCTCAACGCTTTTGGGGCGTTTGTCCGTGTATCCGCTGTCCTTCCATTCTATTATTACCCTCATCTCGCGGTCTCTCTCAACCTCTTCAAGAACAGAGGTCTCGCATTTCGGATATGCGGTAACGTCATAGACGTGGCCGCCGTCATCCATCGGATATGGTACAACGCTCAAAAAGCTTTCAAACACTGCGCTCAGACCGTCGCTTTGGTGAGCAACGGACAAAGTAAGGTACATACCGGGCAGTATATCCGTAAATGCGACCGCGCCGGAAAAATCAGTCGTTGCGGTGTGGGTGGGGACAAGGCCGTCTGCTTCTGCGTAAGCCGCAAGCGTGGAGGCGATATGCCGCCATTCCGCTTGAGACGTAACGTCGTATATTTTTACGGGGTATTTCTCGAAACCGTTTGTGAGCGTGTAAGTTCCGTTTGCGTGAACCTGCGCTATTCGATAGGTCCTTATCTCAAGACCTTCAAAGTATGTTTCGCCGTGCCGATATTGCAGGGTGAGAGAGCACGGTCTGGAGGTATCGATGGGTGCGGCAGCCTGAGCTGTAAACGGTATGAGCATAATACCAACGACCGTACTCAGGATAAGCGCTATTAACTTTTTCATTACAAGTCATCCTCCATATCGTCTTTTTTAACCGGCTTGAGCAACACTATTACCATCAGCACCAACAGCATAGGAATTGCAACTATCGGCGTTACTATCAAAGAATCGATTTGAAATGCTTCGGAAGTGATATAAACGGTCTTTTGCGATACCGTTTCTATTCTTTTACCGCGAACGAGCAAACGGTGAGTGTTGATTCCGTACGGTGTGCAGGTGAGAAGCGTGCAGTAATCGTCTTCTGCCGTGATCTTTATATCCTCGGCGTTTGAGGGCAGGACGGTTTTGATTTGATCCACCTGATAGGTCAGCACTCGGTCGAGCACCGTTAGTGTAAAGGTATCGCCTACCTCCAAATGGTCAAGATGAGTAAACAGCGTTGCGGACGGAAGACCGCGGTGGGCAGAGAGTACGGAATGAGTCCCCGTGCCTCCTACGGGCAGGCTGGTTCCTTGCAGATGTCCTGCGGCAAAGCTGAGCACGTCGTCATTTGTGGTGTGATACACGGGCAGCTCCAAGCCGATCTTTTCAATGGATAAGTACCCCATCATTCCCGTGCCGCTGAGGTTCAGTATATCGAGATACCCCTCTACTTGACCGTGGTCAAGCAGAGGCGCCTTGAGCTTTGAAAGCTTTTGATTGTAAAGATCTGCATCTGCAAATACTTCCGTGTAGTCGGCCTTGGGCAGATTTTCCAGCATTTTTTCGTAGTCGACGATAGCCTGCGATTGGGTCTTTGAGTTCCAATAACTGCTGAGAGCGGGGTATAACATCACGGAGAGTCCCACGAAAAAAACAAACAACAAGATCAGCGTAGACCGTTTATTTTCCTTCTTCATAAGCTTCTCCCTAACGTTATCGTATATCGGGTATGGGCAAAGCCCATACCCGATATGCAACAGCTTGTTACTCAGCGATCTGAGCCATTCTCTTCTTAGCAAAGAGCAATACGCTTGCGCCGAGAACCATCGCAGCGCCGACAGTGATGAACAGCGTAGTACCGAATCCGCCCGTTTCGGGAAGCATGGAACCGGTCTTGTTTACAACGTGAACGCCGGAGCCGGTGGAGTAGATCGTGCCGTTGAATACTGCATCCAGATTGGAATCGGCAATTATGAATCTTTGGCGTGCGGTCAGCTGGTTGTATCCGTTGGGTGCCACGGTCTCTTCAAGATAATAGGTGCCGTTATCAAAGCCGACAACTCTTACCTTACCGTCATTTACAACGATGGCAACGCCCGTCTCGTCAGCTCTTGCGCGGCGGTAAGTACCGTCGTCCATAAGTACAACTTTGATCTCGTTTCCGCCGGTCAGAGCATCGTAGATCTTGAATTCTGCGCCGTCGATAAGAGTGTTCTGGGAGTCGGTCTTGATAATGTCAATGCCGTAAGTATAGGTAGTGGTAACGGATTCTGCGGTCTTGTGACCTTCGCCGTAGGAAAGCCAAGCGGTGTTTTTGTTGCCCTCGCCTGCGATGACCGCGTTTCTGTTGAGCATAGCTTCGTAGAAAATGATGAGCTTGTCGTTGGTTTCAAGTGAGTTACAAAGCTCCTCGGTAAAATGTATCTCAAAGGTGCAGGTGCTGTCGCTGACATCGGCGCCTTTCTTTAAGGTGTACTTGCTTAGAGGCATATCGTGGGTGCCCGTGCCGGGGACAACGTGCTGGATATTGGTTACCTGAGAGAAGGTAAGACCGGAGGACATAACGTCGTGGAAAATGTAATTCTGTGCGCCTGCGTGTACGTTGATGGTTACCTGGAATTTAACGGTCTGGCCGATGTCGGCGGTGTTTGCGGTACCCCAGCCTGCCGTTGCGGTGGTTTCGAGAGAATCCTCCTGAACTTGCTTTTCAAGGGTGGGAGTTCCGTTTTTGGCATTGATGGATGCATCTGGGTTAGTGGTGGTGAGTCCGCACAGAGCGCCCATGCTGGAATCTACGAGGTAGTAACCGAGGGTAAGGTCGGAGAACTTACCTGCATCGCCGGTGATAACGAATTCGCCTGCATTCTCAGACGATTTAACGGGAGCTATGGAGTTAGCCTCTGCGTATTCAAGTGCAAGCTTGGCAAAAGCTGCGGTGGCTTCGGCACTGTCGCCGCCTATCCAGGTAACGTATCCCGTTGAGTCTATGGCAACGTAAGCAAGTGCGTCGGCGCCTGCAAAGAAGCCTGCCCAGCTTGCGTTGACCTTGTAAGAATATGCGCCGCTTTCGGCATCATAGCTTTCAAGGTCAAGGAGCTTGTAGATCTTGTATGTAACTTCGGAGGATACGCCGTTGATGGTAATGGTACCAACCTCTGTGGCTGCGGATGCGGGAATTGCAAGTGTCATCAGCATAATAACAACGAGCATAAGGGAAAACAGTTTTTTCATGATTTTGGATCCTTTCTGAAATTGATTTTAATAATTGATTTTTGATTTTTTAATCCGATGTATTCTTTGCTCAAGGAGTGCTCTAACGTCTTGCCCTCCTTCCGCTGTTGCGCCGAATTATATATTCAAATACAAGCGAGCTCAGCATTATGGCAAGTCCGCTAAGTATCCAAACTGTTTGACCGCGGCCTCCGGTCGAGGGGAGCTCATAACCGTGACCGAATCTGTATACGTTTGTGACGGTTGCTTCGTAAGCTGGGATATCTCCGTCTGTTCTTACGATTTCGCCGTAGAATGTCTCCCAGTCGTCCGACGACCACACCTCCTCTATGGAGTAAACGATCTCAACTCCGTTATCGTCTGTATAAGGCAGACCGCGGAACGTGTCGGTCCAGCCGTTTTTCAGGTTAAGGGTAACTGTTCTGCCGGTATCCTTTCCATTCGCGTACAAACGGATCGTTACCTGAGACGTTTCGTAGGGGACGTTTACCGCCAGACCCGTATCCCAATGCTTGGTGACTTTAAAGGAGGTCTCGGATTTCAGCGGAGTGTTGGTGATCTTATAGAGGATGCCGGAGACTTCCGTTTCTGTGAGCTCCGTTCTTAAGATCATTGGAGTAAATATAAGCGCAGAGGTCGATCTTGTGGACGATGAGGCGTATCCGCTTGAATTCAGCTCGCTCATATAGTAAAGATTGCGGCTGCTGCGCCTGTAGTGCAGGGTGATTCCGGAGCCCGATTCGCTGAACACAAGGCTTTGGTAGCTTGTGCTTGATTTGGTTACGAAGAAATAACGGCTGTTGGTGCTGATTCCGTTGTTAAAGCTGAGGATCTGACCGTTGCTGTTTGTGAATCTCACGTTGCTTCCGGAAACCGATGCGGTCCACGCGGATAAAGAGTATTCGTCTTTATACTCGCCCTTGGCGGTTTTTTCATCCACCCAAGTCAGCGTTTGTGCGGACGATGATGATGCGGATAAATAACCGTTTGAAGTCAGAAGCAGGTATTTTTCTCCGTCCACAAAGGTATAAGCCTCTTCCCAAACCGAATTATCGACGGTTATCTTCGTTGCCCGTTCAACGGATGAAGAATATCCCTGAGTGTAAGATTCTTCAATTCCGTAATCGATCTCGGTAACGCCGTCTGCGGCGTACATAGGCAGGTTTGTCCAAGCGTAGGTCCAGTCATTTTCCTCGCCGAGGATCGCTTCTCGGATACGTCTCACCGTACCGTCGGGATCCGTAATGGTCAGATAGACGGTTACGTAATCCTCGGAATGATCCAGCGTATCGTTCCAGACCTTCACCGCGCGTGCCGACGTTATGTCGGTTACCCACTCCTGAGCATTGGTAACGGTGACATATGCCGCCTGATTTTCTGTGTCTATCAAATATCCGTAGGCTGTATAGCCGGCGGAAATACTGCTGTCGGCATCCTCGGGAGCTATCTGTATATCAAAGGTCGCTTGGCCTTTAATATCAAAGGTGAGGTAAATGATTCCTTTTGCAAGGTTATATCCGTCAGCATCGGGAGGCTTCGTTTCCTTAATGTAATATGTTTTGCCGGGGCTCATTCCCCACATATATGCGTGTCCGCCCGTAACTGTAAATACGTTGGTAGGCGGCTGCTGGTTGTTGTAATCCGCTTCGCTGTTCCAAAGCTCTGCGCCTACGGTGCACTCCGGATCCGTATATACGGAGAACTCGGCTCCGTCAAGCAGCTCCTGAGTCAGAACGTCCTCTTTTTGAATATCCAGACTGAAGCGGGGCGCCACGTTGAAATACATAGCACAGTTTGACTGCGAGCTTCCGCGCTCCAGATAATAGATAGTCAGCGTATGTTCTCCCGGTTCTATATCGTACAGCGTACCGGTCTGTTCGCCGTCAACCGTAACAATGCCGGAGGAAAAGTTGATCTCTCCGCTTACGATGCCGTGTATACCGCCGATATCCAGCCGTACCGCGCCGTCAACCAGTACCCACACGTCATCATCGCCGGAGAATGTATAGCTCATATAATTGCCGTACAGATCCTTGTTTCCGTAATCTCCGTCGGCGCCTACGGTTCCCGGAACGTCGGGAAGGTAGAAGTTCATCTCCATACTGATGCCGAAGCCCATGTTTGTGCTTACGGTATTCTCGGAGCTTTGACTGACGTCGTATTGATAGTGGGTAACTCCTTCATATTCGCCGAGTACGCCGTCGTAGGTGTAAAAATCCGTGCTTTTGCCTGCGGTATTGGCGTAGGGTGAGTTCAGGGGAAGGAAGTCAGAATATTTTTGTGTTCCGCTGGCATTTGCGGAATCGGACGTGCGTTCCAGATAATCGTACACGTAAAAACGCTGTTCGCTGTAATTAAAGGAGGCGGCGTGCAAGTCCGAATCGTAGTAATAATAGCCGTAATATTTGCTGTTTGGATCGTCCATGTATTGGAACAGGTGGTCGCCTGATCCCATATAGGTCTTTCCGAGTATGCCCGTTTCGGTCTCCGGATCAAATCCGTTATCCGTTCCGAAAAGCACCTCTCCAAGCTCGGGGGTATAGATGTTCGGCTTTACCTGAATATTGGCATCGTAGCGGTTATTGGCGTTTCTGTTGGATGCCATTGACAGCCTGCCGGACGAGTCGTTGTCTACGAATACAAAGTCCAGGCTTTCTGCATTTTTGTAAGGTACGGTTCCGCTTGCCACGTGCGACCACACTTCCGAGTGGCCCGATGCATTAACGGTAACGGAAGCCGCCGATGAAAGCACGTTGAACAGACTGTTGAATTCAAAGACCCTTGTGGTGATGATATGGTTTGAGCTTACGGTGTTGCACACGTAAGCGTTGAACTTTCCGATATCAAGATCCGCGGGGATCCAATCTGCGTACATAACGGTGTTTCCGTTAACGGTAACAACGTCTCCGGGGCGGTAGTAAACGCTGTTTGTGATATCGTACCAGCCGCGTAATGCGTAGCCGTAATTTGAAGGTGACTGCCACGCTGACGGAAGCTGTATCGTGCTGCCGGCGCTTACTATATAGCATTTATCAAGGGAGCCTCGGAAGCATTTAAGACCTCCGTTGGTTCCGTCAAGCCAAACGGCGCAATTGCTCACTATGCCGAATTGGTATGCTGCGGCGCCCGACTGCGCCTGGGTCATTTGAAATATGCCGGCAGATTCGTTCAAATAGGCGTATTCCGTATTGCTTCGGATTTTTATTGCATTTCCGTCAGAGATAAGAGTGCTGGTGTACGCACCCGCCGTCGTAACGCCGGTACCGTTGTTGGGATATGCGTGCATATACCTTCCGGTACTTACGTTCTTTATGAGGTAGGACGTTTCTCCGCCGGACTGAGTAAACGTCCAGAGCAGAATATTGGGATCGTCAACGTTTGCGGTGATGATTCCTTCGCCGTCAATAAAAATCTGCACCGCATTACCGTCTCCGTCAAATGCGTAATAACCGTTTGCTCCTGCCGTATATACAACGAAGCTGTTTGTGTCGGTAAACAGAGAATGATCGAATTCTGTCGTTTTAGCGATGAATACTGTGTCGGCTATCGCTGTAGCGAAAGTTGAAAAGTCGCTTTCTCCCACAACTGTCAGGCTGTTTTCGGGAGATAGTAATCCGTATCCCGCAATAGCGCTGTCGTTTAGTGCGTAGGAGGCTTCCGCGACACAATCATCGAGGTTGCCTTCAATAACGGTTATCGCATCCGTACCCACCGCTGTAATTATTGCGGCGGCATTCGGTGCTCCCGTGTTGTTTTTGTCAAGGAACACGATGTCACCCGGAAGCGGGGTATACGTATCGCTTGTGCGGTATATTCCCTCGGTTTCCCAGCTTAGGAGCATAGCGTTTGCTCCCGAGCTGATGGGAACCTCTGTAAGTCCTGCATACCTCAAACAGAAGGAGGTGAACATTACCGACCAATCTCCGTACGGATTTCCGTACCATTCACCGTACCTTGTGTATCCGTGTTTTACCTTGTCCGCATCTACCGTAAAGTTAAGTTGGCTTTCGGTATAACCCAGCTGTGAGCGGGCAATTTCAATTATACGTTCCGCGGCAGTCATTTCCGCTGTCAGCTCGGGCAGTGTTGCCTCCCATATTTCTGCGGTCTCCAGATCTGCAGTAACGTCGGAGTAACAAGAAGAGGTGTGAACATGTTCTTCAGTATCGCAGGTATATGAGATACGGTAACAGTCCTCCGTGTGTTCGTGCTCTTGCTCCGTACATATCAATTCGGACAGTATACATTGCTCGCTGTGTGAATGCTCGGTGTATCCGCAGAACGCTTCCCCTGTAAGGGTAATGCCCGTAAGCTTCAGCCACCAGAATACGATGACCGTTACAAGCAGGGAGAGCAGCGGCAGCAATGCCGTTATACGGCGTTTCCACGTTTGCGTGTATTTGGCAGAAGTTATATACTTTCCTGTGTCGTTGATAGTCACGCCCTCCCTCCTTTCTGCAGAATTAATGAATTGTCAGTTTAAAAATGACAGATCCGTTAAGGGCCAGACTTTAATAAAAAGCTTTCCTACGATCTGTTCCTTGGGAATGCATCCGATCACGGTGCTGCGGCTGTCTATGGACGTTTTGCGGTGATCGCCCATAAGGAAATACGTGTTTTCAGGCACCGTATAGGGAAATTCAATATCGCATTCTCCCAAACTCCTGTCGGTGATATACGGTTCATCTTGTAATTCACCGTTTATATATAGATTTCCTTCATTGTCAATGACAACAGTGTCTCCCGGGAGAGCGATCACGCGTTTTATTAGTATCTTGTTTGAATATGAAAAACCGCACAGATCGCCGTACTGAAGATTTGAAGTCTTGAGCAGCACGACAATGTCCCCGTTATTAAGTGTGGGTTCCATACTGGTTCCCGATATCTGAAGCACCGGAAGCACCAGCGAAGTGATCAAAACCGCAATGGCTGCCACGATGATAAGTGTATATACGGTGTTTTTTATAATACGTCGGAAGCGTATTTTGTTTCGTTCCCGTTTCAGCTCTGCTTGAATGAGAGATGCAGACGGAAGTTCGTTCACATTGTTTTGCATTTTGTGCGTTACCGTAAGTCCCGTTAAAATTATTCTTCGCTTTTTAAGTCGAGTGCCTTTTTCTGCTCTTTCAGATAATCGTAGAGCAATATGGATTCCTCCAGTGTTTTTCGCGCCTTGGCTTCCATATCGCGGCAACGTGCCGTTGCTTCCGCTACCATTTCCTCAGTCTTTTTTTTGCATTCTGCATCTGCGCGCTTGGTTATGTTATCCATATATTGATCTGCCGCGGCTTGTGCAGCCTCAAAAATACCGTTAAGCTGCAGCGAAGCCTCGGCAATGGAGCCTGCTGCGGATTCGGTAAGTACCCTGCTAAGGAGCTTTTCAGTTGTTTTATCCAGCTCTTCCTGCAGCCGGTCTGCTCTTTCGGTCTGCTGGAGCAGCAGCTCCAACAGCTGCTTGCGGCTCAGCTTTTTTAGTTCTTTTTCAGTCATACTATCACTTCAAATCCTAAATGATAAACAGATTCCACTTTAATATAATTATAAACACTATTCTACTCCTTCAGTATGGTAAAGTCAATGTTTTGCATACAAAAAGCTACATTAATATTAAGTCAGTTGTATTTTATATCTGTGCTGTAGTTAGAAAAAAACCAAGCCGTTTTGACTCAGTCAAAACGGCTTGGTTTTGGTTTGTTTTGTTAGGATACGGTTGCCTGCTCTGCGGGTGTAACGTAGGTCTTTCTGATATCGGCGCCGAGTCCGCGGAGCTTTTCGACGATATTGTCATATCCGCGCTGGATGGATCCGATATTGTATATAGACGAAACTCCGTTTGCGGCGAGGCCTGCAATTACCATAGCGGCGCCTGCGCGGAGGTCGATAGCCTTGAGGTTTGCACCGTAAAGCTGATCAACGCCTTCTATAATGGCGGTCTTTCCGTCCACCCTGACCTTTGCACCCATCTTCTGCAGCTCATCAACGTATTTAAAGCGGTTTTCAAACACCGTTTCGGTAACACGGCTAACGCCGTCTGCAAGGCAGAGCAGGGTAGCCATCTGAGGCTGAAGGTCGGTGGGGAATCCGGGGTAGGGGAGGGTCTTTACGTTGGTTCGTTCGGGACGGCTGAGGCAGGAGACGATAAGCGAATCGTCAATCTCCTCAACGGTGGCGCCCATTTCTTCAAGCTTAGCGCTGAGGCAGTCCATATGCTTAGGGATAACTCCGTCAACGCGGACCCTTCCGCCTGTCGCAACAGCGGCTATCATAAAGGTGCCTGCCTCTATCATATCAGGGATGATGCTGTAGGTGCATCCGTGGAGATTCTCTACGCCTTTTATCTTGATAATATCAGTACCTGCGCCGGTAATATTGGCACCGCAGGTGTTAAGGAAGTTTGCAAGGTCAACTATGTGGGGTTCTTTAGCTGGGTTTTCTATTATCGTGGTTCCGTCAGCGAGTACGGCGGCAAGTATACTGTTTGCCGTTGCTCCGACGGAGGTAGTGTCAAAGTAAATAGAGTTTCCTTTTGTGCCGTTTTCCGCATATACGTCGATATATCCGTTATC
The DNA here is from genome assembly GCA_045541735.1 of Eubacteriales bacterium. GTDB lineage: Bacteria > Bacillota > Clostridia > Oscillospirales > CAG-272 > RUG12395. The sequence goes on along the minus strand of JAZQJQ010000106.1, from coordinate 3,769 downwards.
GGTGGTAACGGTAGCTCCGAGAGCTTCAAAAGCCTTGATGTGCTGGTCTATCGGTCTGTTGCCGATATCGCATCCTCCGGGCCATCCTACGTGCGCCTTGCCGAATCTGCCGAGCTCGGCGCCGATGAGGTATGTAGAGCCGCGGAGCTTGCTCACAAGCTCTACGGGGGAAGTGCCGAATTTAAGATCCTTTGTATCTATCTCGACCGTTGTGCGGGCGAGCATCCTTACTCTCGCGCCCATAGCGGAAAGTATCTCGAGCGCCTTCTCAACGTCGCGTATCGCGGGTATGTTCTCAAGCACGCAAACATCTGCCGTAAGGACGGTTGCAACAATTATGGGAAGAGCGGCGTTTTTAAAACCGCTGATACTGACGGAGCCGCGCAGGGGTATTCCGCCGTTAATAATTATCTTCTCTTCCATATCGGTAAACGCGCGTTTGCGCATCCTTTCTTCGCTTAGCAGTCGAAACTGCATATTGTGCCTTCTGATTCTCTTCTCTCTGCATATTGTAGCATATGATTAAGAAAAAATAAAGCCTTTTTTGAAAAAATACATCAAAAAAACGCAAAAACGTTAAATGCTACCGCGTTTCGCCGTATGCGCTCTCGTAAAGCTTGGAAGTGCCGTCGGCATATTCTATTTTCCATGCGGGAACAAGAAAAATGCGGCCCTCATCGGCAAAACGGCGCATAACGTAGCATACGCCTATGCTTACTATTCTATTTTCGGGTAAATGGTTTTCGGCGATGGAATCGAATTCGGTTTTCAACACGTTGATAATATCGTAATGTTTGAATCCGTTTTCTTTTTTTAGTGCCGAAAAGGCATAGGTTCCTTTTGCCTGAATTATCTCCCCGTCTGCGTTTTGATATACGGTGAGGGCGTTGCCCTCTATTATTGCTCCGTTTAAAAACACATTGAATCTCAGCAGGGTGTTGCTTCCCACGGGGGCATATTCCTTCAGCTTGTATGTGCAGATAAGATCGTCATCGGTATCGGTTTCCGCAGTAAATCGTGAGATCAATGCATCCGCTTTTGCCATAGCGGTATCGGTAGGGGGATAGGTAACGCCCGATTCATTTACCGGTGAATTTTTGAGGGTGTATTCGAACAAAAGTGATTTACTGATCTCGAGCATTCCGCCGTTTTCAAGGCGGAAAAGATAACCGTCTTTCGTGAGATTAGCGGCGACCCTCGTACTTGCACTTACGGTTTCTGCTATTTTCTGTGCTATCGCTCCGTCTGCTGCGGGTAATGAATACACAGGCAGTTTTTCTCTCTTCAGCGGCACGACCTCGGGCGGAAGCTCCACACCCTTTACGGCAAACAGCGCGCTAAGATCCTCCGCGGCGGAAAAGGGCAGATTGTCTGCCTCGCTCTTGTTTATTATCATAATTACAGATAAGAAAAGCAAAGCTCCCGCCAGAAGTACCGCGGATATCAGCTTGAATTTTTTAAGATCCATATCTGCTCCTTAATACGTTTCAAGTATCCATTCGGTGTAACAGTCCCCCCGTTCTACCTTATAAGCCAGACGGAGGAGGGAACAGTGCTCGGGGGATGCGGCAGGGGTAAGCACTCTGAGAACTGTGAATATAGGGTAATTCTTTACTCTGTATGAAATATCGTTTGCGTTTAAAAAGCTTATATTTGCGTATATCAGCTTTCCGCTTTCAATGGTAACGGTAACGTCGATACCGTCTCCTATTATCATAATGTTATCAAAGAAATATTTGTATACGAGAGTAAGGGCGGTATCTTCAGTCCGCACCTCGGTCAGCATAGGATAGGCATCCGAGCCAAAAAGCTCAGATTGCACTGTGTTCAAATGTGAGAGGAGCGCTTCTGCTGAATACATATCCTCAAGCACAGAATATGCATCGCCCTTGTTTTCTGTTACGGACAACGGAATTCCCCCGTCAAAAGCAGCTTCAAATATAAGTGCCTCCGGTGTGCGTCGGAGCGTTCCGAGTGTATTTATATATACGGTAGCGCCTGTTTCGTCGGTGTAGATACCGAGACCGGCGGGGGTGAAGCCGAGGGCGGCAAGCAGCTCGGAAGACAGCTCGCTGTCCGTTTTGCCGAAACGCAGTCCGCTGGGAGCGGGAGGCGCGGAGAGTATATGCTGAGATTGTAGCATAAGGGATGTTTGCGGGATACCGCTTATGTTTTGAAAGGCAAGATAGTCGAATTCCGAGTTTCCGGAAAGGTCGGAAAACTGCGAAAACGTTTCCGCATCAAAATAAACGGTCTCGCCGTTTTTTGTATACACCGTATTTTTGGGGGTGAATCGGCAAACGGTGCCGTATTTGCATCTTGTATAAAGAGTGTATGCCGTGCGGTTTTCTCCGTGATCGCTGAGCACCAAAAGCATTTCGGATACGTTCGGATTTTCACCTGCAAGCAGATAATTGCCGTCAATATGCGCACCTATCATTGCCGCCTTCATTTCTGAATGATAGCGGAGATAGACCGTGTTTTCCTCGCCTATAAGCGACATCCATGAAGCGGCGGAAACGTATTCTCCGTTTCCGCTTGCAAAGGCTGCGGCTATAAACGGAGAAAGAAATTCATACACTTCCGTTACGGAGGCTTTGTTTGCAAGCAGTCCGATAGAGCCGGTAAGGGGTCCCTTGGCACCGATAAACTCCGGCAAAAAGAAGCTGTACGCATTGCCGGTCACGTTGCCCGCGGATCCCCCCGTGTCCTTATCCGCACTGTCGGAGGAAAAAAGCGCGGGGGATGAAAGGGCGTTGAGTACCGTTACCGCAATGAGCGCGGCAACAAGCACGGAGAGAAGGGAATTAAGCAAGAATTTTTTCATTGCCGCGCCTCCTTTCAGTTTGTTTCCGTAAGATCGATCTTACAGGTTCTTGGCAGGGTAAGTGTCATTGTTGTGCCGTAGCCTGCCTTGCTGTTTACAGTTATGTCTCCGCCGTGGGCAACTGCGATCTCCTTAGCGATAGCAAGTCCGAGACCCGTACCGCCCGTTTCTGCGGTTCGGGATTTCTCTACGCGGTAGAATCTCTCGAAAATATGAGCGGCGTCTTCTTCGGGAATTCCGATACCGTTATCGCTTACGGTGACGGTTATTGCATTCTCGTCTCCCGTTGCGCTTACGCGGATAACTCCGCCGTCCCGTGTGTATTTTATGGAGTTGCCGATAATGTTGATAAGCACCTGCTCGATCTTTTCTCTGTCGGCAAGCAGACTGCCGGCATCCGCGTGCTCGTCAAATACAAGCGCGTGGCTGTGCTTTATTGCCTCAGAATGCAGAACGTTGCAAACGTGGCGCAGAGAATCGTTTATTGCGTATTCGGATATCTGCCAACGGGTGCGCTTGTTATCAAGACGCGAGAGAACGAGAAGATCCTGAACGATGCGTGTCATTCGGTCGCTTTCGCTTATCGCCATGCCGAGGAAGTTCTCTTTAAGCTCGGCGGGCATTTCGGGGTGCTCGAGTATCGCTTCACATGCTCCCTTGATGGAGGTAAGCGGAGTTCTCAGCTCGTGGCTGACGTTTGCAACGAATTCTCGCTGAGCGGTGTCAAGCGCGTATCTCTCGGTTATATCGTGGATAACGGCAATAACGCCCTCTCTTTGGCTGTTTTCTTCGGAGTACGTTATTTTTCCGAAGCTGACCTCAAGCACCTTGTCATTGAATACGATGTTGTGAAGCACCTCCGCGGTGTCTATGCCTTCGGTATCCAGCTCATCATCGTGCAGCTTTGCGCCGACATCCACAAGCATTTCAAAGTCGGAGGCC
>JAZQJQ010000105.1:0-2029 GCA_045541735.1 Eubacteriales bacterium | reverse complement strand
GACGGTTGCCAAGCTGCAAATCAATAATAGCTGGGAATGCTCCACTACGCCGTATTTGCCGATTTACAAAACACTGATCGGCGATATGAACCGGTTGATAGAATTCGGCATAGATCACTTGATGCTCAGTTGGACACTTGGGGGCTATCCTTCACCGAATATTAAGCTGATTTCGGAAAGCTTTTTTGCAGAAAACGGAAAAGCACCGGATTATAATATGAGCTATAAAATTCTGTATGGGGACAGCGCTAAGAAGGTGAAGGCGGCAACGGATATCTTTTGTGCGGCTTTCGGTGAATTTCCGTTTGACATCGGAACACTCTATTACGGCCCGCAGAATGCAGGCGTGTCGAATCCGTTGTATTCTCAGCCCACCCGCTATGAAGCCACAATGGCCTGTTATGCCTATGATGATCTGGAGAAATGGAGAAGCATATATCCTGTGGATATTTTTGAAAAACAGTTTAAGCTGGTTTCGGAAAAGTGGGCAGAGGGGCTTGCGCTTTTGGGTGAAGAGCCGAGCGAGCTTTCGGATATTGCTTATATAAGCTATATGCTCTTTAAATCTTCCTACAATCAGATTTGCTTTATCCGCCTGCGCGATGCATATTTGGAAAATGCATCGGAAGCGCTCAGGGTGCAGCTGCGCGCAATTGTTGAAGATGAGCGCGAACTTGCAGCAAAGACCTGTGAGATTATGTGCTTAAGACCGGCGGTTGGTTTCGAGGCGGCAAACCATTATTATTTCAACCGACAGATGCTTTTAGAAAAGCTTGTCAATTGCGATTGGCTTTTGGAGTTGTATAAATGATGAAAAGGATGCCTTCGGGCATCCTTTTTTAGTTGACACGCAACTTGCAAAGTGCTATAATATTATGGATATGTTTGAAAGGAAGTTATACACTATGTTAATGAGTAAATTGGTAGGCGACAGATTTAAGGAAAAACCGGCAGACGCTACTATGGTCAGCCACATTTACCTTTTGCGCGGCGGTTATATGCGCCAGGTTGCAAATGGTATTTATTCTTTATTGCCGCCTGCAAAGAAGATAACAAGCAAGATTGAAAACATCATGCGCGAGGAAATGAACCGCATCGACGGCCAGGAGGTTATGATGCCGGTTGTAATACCGGCAGAGCTTTGGAAGGAATCCGGCAGATGGGACAGCGTAGGTAGCGAGCTTTTGCGCTTTCGTGACCGCCAAGGGCAGGATATGCTTCTTGGTATGACGCACGAGGAAGCCGTTGTGCACCTTGCGCGCCGCGAGGCACTGTCGTATACAAAGTATCCGTTTATGCTCTATCAGATTCAGACAAAATTCCGCGACGAGCCGAGAAGCCGCGGCGGTTTGATCCGTGTGCGTGAGTTTACGATGAAGGATGCATATTCCTTCCATACCTCGCAGGCGGATCTGGAAAAGTACTATATGCGCTGCCACGAGGCATATAATCGCATCTACAAGCGCGCAGGTCTTAAAAACTTCATCTCCGTATTTTCGGATTCCGGCATGATGGGCGGCGCAGTTGCGCACGAGTTTATGCTCATCAATGAGTTTGGTGAAGACAGCCTCGTAATCTGTGACAGCTGTGATTACAGCTCCAATATGGAGGTTGCAAAGTGCATCCACGAGCACAACAGAAACAAAGAAGATGCTGAAATGAAGAAGGTACACACACCGGATACAAAGGATATTGCTTCTCTTTGTGCATACCTCGGCATTGATGAAATTGATACCATCAAGGCAACGGTGTTCTCCACAGACTATGACGACATTCCGGTGGTTGTATTTGTGCGTGGTGATATGGAAGTTAACGAAGCAAAGCTTAAGAAGATACTCCAGTCGAACGTATATCCGTACACCATGTACGATAAGACAGACATTACCTTCGGCTTTATCGGTCCGGTGAACTTAAACAGCGAATGCAGAGTTATCATCGATGAATCTCTGCGCGGTGAGAAGGATTTGGTTTGCGGTGCAAACGAGGTTGACCACCAAGTCGGATCGTAGCCATGTCGTTCTGTGAGCCA
>JAZQJQ010000104.1:0-9618 GCA_045541735.1 Eubacteriales bacterium | reverse complement strand
TCGTGGATAACGGCAATAACGCCTTCCTTTTGGGTGTTCTCATCGGAATACGTGATCTTTCCGAAGCTCACCTCAAGCACCTTGTCCTTGAAAACGATGTTGTGCAGTACCTCTGCAGTATCTATTCCGTCTGTGTCGAATTCCTCGTCGTTTAGCTTTGCGCCTACGTCCACAAGCATCTCAAGCAGAGTGCGGAAGCTAAAAGAATCGTTATACTTGTCGCCGAACAGTGCAATTGCGCTCTCGTTTATGTTAAGCACTTTTCCGTCCTCGGCAAAGGCTATAACGCCGTCTTTTAGGCAGGAGAACAGCGTTTGGAGCTTTCCCCTTTCGCTCTTTACCTCGTCGAGCGTGTTTTTGAGCACCGTGCTCATTCGGTTGAAGTTATGGGTAAGGGTTCCTATCTCGTCCTTTGAGTTTACTTCAAGCTTTTTTGAAAAGTCGCCGGATGCTATGGTCTTAACACCGTGGTCGAGCTGCTGGATGGGGGATGCTATCGCCTTGGAAAGCACAAACGCAAGGATAACGGCGATCACAAGTCCGATAAGCACAGCCTGAACGACTATGGAGAAAAGTATCCAGTTTATCTCGCGCACTTCTACCTGAGTGTCTATAACGTATACGATGCAGGAATTTTTGCTGCCCACGGAAACTGCGTAATCAACGTACTCCACTCCGAGATCGGCTTCTGCGGAAACGGACTTTCCGCTCATCACCGCAAGCAGGTTTCTTGATACCGATATCTGCTCTGCTTTTCCGGTCGATGAATACAGTACGTCTCCTTCCGGAGAGAGGAGATGTACGGAGCGGTGGTCGTCGATACCGAGCTTGGAAAACCAAGAGGATACGGTGGCAGACAGCTCGTCCGTAGTGTTCTTATCAAGCGTGTCGCTTTGGCTGAGCGCTTCATCAAGGTAAACGTAAAGCTGTTTTCCCTCGGTGAGGTTTTCGTTCATTTGAGTGTAGAAGTCGTTTGAGTAGTAGTTAGCCGTTCCGTTAAGCAGAATGGTACCTACTACGCACATAACGGCGATAACGAATACCACCATTATCAGGACTATTTTAAAGTACAGACTCTTGTACATATCGGCCTCTCAGGTGATACAGATTGGATCAGTTGTTGATGTAATAACCCACTCCGCGCTTAGTAAGCAGGTATTCGGGCTTTGCGGGATCGTTTTCTATCTTCTCGCGCAAACGGCTCACCGTTACGTCAACTGTGCGTATATCTCCGAAAAAGCCGTTATATCCCCATACCTTCTCAAGCAGCTCTTCTCGTGAAAAAGGTTTTCCCGGTGCGGAAGCAAGCCGCACGAGCAGATCGTATTCAAGCTTTGAAAGCTCTATGGGAGCGCCGTCCTTTTCTACGAGGTACCGCTCGGGATCTATCGTGAGTCCGCGCACCGTGATCTTTTCCGCGGTCTGTGCTGTGATGCCCGTAAGCTCTCCGCTGCTTCTTCTGATATTTGCCTTGATACGGGAAAGCAGCTCTTTTGTGGAGAAGGGTTTGGTTATGTAATCGTCGGCTCCTATCTCAAGGCCGAGGATCTTATCCTTTTCCTCTTCGCGTGCTGTACACATAATGATGGGCACGGCAGAGCGCTTCCTTACTGCGGTGCAGATCTCAAAGCCGTTGTGCCCAGGAAGCATTACATCCAGCAGTAAAAGATCGTAGCTTCCCGAAAGCGCCATGGCAAGACCCGTATCTCCGTCGCTTGCTACGTCGCAGAGATATCCCTCGGTCGTTATGTTGAATTGCAAAAGCATCGATATATTCTTGTCGTCTTCTACTACCAAGATCCGTTTTTTTGCCGTTTCCTGCATTTATTTTTCCTCCTCAAAGGCGAAAGTAGTTACCATAAATCCGCGTTGCTTTACAAAGTCTACGTCAGCATCGGAAAGCGCGGAGGTTGGGGTGTAGAGGTGTGTTCCCTTGTGCATGAGCTCTAAAAGCCGATTGTTTGCGAGCTGTACGTAATGCAGCACCGTATCGGGATTTTCCTTGTAAGCAAATAACGTAACGGGAATACACGATGCATACACTTCTGCCATCAGCGTGCATAGTTTTTCGGTGTTGCCGTAGGATAGTATCAGATCTGCTTCCAAGGCAAGAATGAAATCATCACCGTTTTTCAGGCGCTCCAAGGCGGCTTCAAGCTCCTCGGGATAGCTTGCTTTTAATATCTCGTACTCCGAAACGGATACGGGCTCGCCGGTCATGCGGGTAAGGGTCTCGGTCTGGTTTACGAACATTCGTACCAAAACGTTCATTTCAAGCGTGCCGCTTCCGTCGTTTATGCGTACCGCGCGTTTGCCGTTGCTGTAAAAATGAGGTTCGAAGCTTAATCCGAGACGTGTGCACACGTCTTCGACGTTTAGATAAACGGTCCCGTTTTCGTCATATCGAATGCTTACGGTGCTGTCTCCGTCCGGAGATATGACGGTGCCCGTGATGCTGTCGGCAGAAAAAGCCCTGCCTTCAAACGTCAGCCTGACGGAATGCACCGTGCTGTCATACGTTACATCCACTCTCGGCAGAGCACCGAATGCATCTAAGGAGATGAAAAATCCGTCTTTCCCGTCGGTTATCATTGGCTGGGATTTATCCTTGTACCACACGCCGTCGGCAATATATACGGTAGGGAGGTATTCCTCCTCGGCCATGACCTGTACGGGGGTGATAAACGCCGCCGCAAGGGCAAGCGCAAGTGCGGCTATTCTTTTTTTCATACGCTTACCTCCGTGTTTTTGTGAATTTTCAGCGTTCTGCAGGTAATAGGCAAATGCAAGGTCAACTACCATTCCGTAGCTTTTTGTACCCTCTGTACCCTGTGCTTTCAGATAAGTGTCGTTAACTGCGTTGTTTACCTTGGATGCGGTGCTGTCGCGGTATTTGTTGAAGAATTCCGAATATGCGCGCAGCTCTCCGCGTACGTTTTCGCTGAGCGAGAGATATACCTCGCGGTAATAGTCTGCATTTGCTCCGTAGAGGGGGTTAAGTGTGTATTCGAGCATTCCGAGTACTCCGCTGTAGCGGATGTATTCGTCATCGGATTCGAGACATACCAGAAATGCTATGAAATTTGCTTCATCCTCGCGCGAAATGCCTCTTTGATGGGCAAGCTCGTGCGCGGCTGTGAAGGGGATGGAATAATCGGGGAAATCAATGTTGATGTTAGCTTCTCCCGAGAAGGGGACGTAGATCCCCGTTGTGTGTGCATAAGACATTGCAACGCTTGCGGCAACCGGCTTTACTCTGCCGGAAAAGCTTTTTATGAACGGATATTTTTTGTGAACGGCATCAAATGCACGGCAAAGCTTTTCGCTCATTTCATCGAATGAATACGGCATTACGGAAAATCCGTCCGCACCGTATGTGAGGCTTTTTGACGTGACGTTTACTTCATCCGCGAGGCATGAAGCTGTGTAATAAAGTTCATCTGCGGACACTTTTTTGCGCTCCATACCGAGTCTGACGTCGATCCTGTCGGTTCCGTAGCCGCAGGCAAAGTTAAGGACGAACAGACTGTAAAAAACACAACTGACGGCAATAAGCACGAAGAACGGACGTGCCTTGCGGCCCTTATTTATCTGCCTGTACGACCACCACAGAAAAAGCGCAATGATAACGGGCAGACAAAGCACCACCGTCTCTGCGAGAGAGAAGGGGATAAAGTTTGTCAGCTTTGCGGTAAGAAAACGGAAAACCGATGCGATATTGTCGGTAAAAAAGTTTGCAAACGCAGTGTTGTTGCGTGCAACTATGTGAAAAACGGCGCAGATAACGGCAATGCAAAAGGGGATGAACACCCACAGCGGGACAACCTTGAAAAATCCTCTTTTTTTCTTCTGTTCCGTATTTTCGGTCGCTTCTGTTACGGCAATGTCATTTGTTTGAAACATAGGAAAGATCTCCGAAATTTTCTTTGATAAGCGCCTCCATATCCGGATAAACGGGCGCGGAAAGAACCGTAAAACTGTCAGTCAGCGGATGCTTGAAGCCTATTTTCAGCGCGTGGAGCATACAGCGGGGAGCCGTGCTTTCGTTTCCGTAAAAGCCGTCTCCGCTTATGGGACAGCCAAGCGCGCGCATTGCAAGCCGTATCTGGTGTGTGCGGCCCGTTATCGGCTTTACTGCCATAAGGGTCTTTTTGCCGTTCTCGGCAAGTACCTCGTATTCGGTTACAGCGTGCGCTCCCTCACCCTCTTTGCACATCTCGCGTGTGATGATGCTTGTACCGCATCTGCGGATGTAACCTTCAAGAGTGCCCTTTGTGCCTTTTTTCAGCGGAGCGCCGTCGCAGAGTGCAATATAGGTCTTATCTATCCTTCTCGATGACATTTCATCCGAAAGACGTTTTGAACACATTTTGTTTGCCGCGCACAGCACGATGCCGGAAACGTCGTTATCAAGCCTTGATGCAGCGCGGAAGGTAAAGGGGATACCGCGCTCGGCAAAAATATATGCGGCGGCATTCGCAAGCGTGTCGGTAAGATGACCTCTGCTGGGATGGGTGGGCATTCCGGAAGGTTTTGAAAAGGCTATAACTCCGCCGTCCTCGTATAAAAGGCCGCAATCGCCTTTTTGCGGGATAACGGAGCTTTTTTCATCAAGCTCCCTTTCAAGTGCGAGGCACAGCTCGTCCCCTGCCTTGAGAGGCTCGCGCACCGTGACTCGTTTGCCGTTTAATACTATTCCGTCCTCGGCTTTTTTCAGTTCTTTTATAAGCGTGCCGGAAAGACCGAGACGGTTTCGGAGAAGGTCCTTAACGGACGATCCTGCGTCAATTTCGGTAATGTGTATCTTCATACCTTTCAGTATATCACAAAAGAAAAAATATTTCAACTTTGCGGCGTATATATTTTTTTATATTTTTCGCGAAAATTATTTGAATTTCGGATATATATATGTTATAATATCAGAATACAAGGGGAAGGCTTTCCTTTTTGCCTTTTTTTGTTAATTTTTGATCTGTTACGGGCGGTGCTTATGGATAATATCAAGCTTTATTTGTCGCAACTGTTCTCGAACACCGGCAGACAGCTGTCGCTGATGGAATGGACGGATATTCTGGACATTCTGTTGCTGACGTTTATGTTGTTCTTTATCTACAGATTCATACGCGACCGCAGAGCGGGAAAGCTTGCGTCGGGCGTGCTTGTCGTGCTTGCCGTGCTTGTACTGAGCGAAGCGCTGGAGCTTAATGCGATGCGCTTTTTGCTGCAGAACGTAGTGCAGGTAGGAATCATCGCGCTTATGGTGCTTTTCCAGCCTGAGCTCCGTTCCGCGCTTGAAACGATGGGCAATCAGCCTTTGCGCGGGATAAAGAGCCTTTCCGAATCCAAGGATCTGGCAAGGTTCAACGAGGGTATAAATACCGTATGTGAGGCGGCGGTAGAGCTCAGCCGTTCGCGCACCGGTGCCATCATAGTCTTTGAGCGCGATACAAAGCTCGGAGATATAATCCGCACGGGAGTGCCGGTGGATGCAACGCTTAATTCATATTTGCTCCGCAACATATTCTACGAGGGCGCACCGCTTCACGACGGCGCGGTGGTCGTGCGCAATATGCGCGTTTGCGCCGCAGGCTGTTATCTTCCGCTCACGCAGAATCAAGAGATAACCAAGGAGGTCGGAACCCGTCACCGTGCCGCCATCGGTATGAGCGAGGCAAGCGATGCGGTAGTGCTCTGTATTTCCGAGGAGACGGGAATAATCTCACTTGCCATCGGCGGTGAACTGACAAGACGGTACAATTTCCAGTCACTTTCGAAAAAGCTGAAACAGGAGCTCATACCGGTAGATCTGCTGAAGAAGATGCGCAAAAAGGGTGCCGAAAAGCAAAGCGAGGAAGCAAATGGATAAGGTTCAAAACACAGGCTACAGCCAAAAGCCGAAAAAGGCAGGCAGAATATCCAATATCATCGCGCTTATCATATGCTTTATGATGGCGGTCGTTATGTGGCTTTACGTTATGCAGACGGAAAGCCCGGAATATGAGGAAACGTTCACCCGCGTACCGCTTGTTATTGAGGACGTTGCGGAGCTTTCCGAAAGAAACAGACTTTCCGTTATATCCGGCTGGGATCAGAGAATCTCCGTTACCGTGAAGGGACGTAAATCCGATATTGCAAAATACGCGGATGCCGATCTTATCGCGTACGTAAGCGTTGCCAACGTAACGCACACTGGCGCGTATACTCTCGATATCTCCGTTGATCTTCCCGGAGGACTTCAGCTTGTCGAGGTCGCTCCATCGACGGCGCAGATCATGGTCGATGAGGTGGGAAGCAAGGTCATTCCCATTACCACGCGGATAGAGAGCGCAAAGTACGATGCGGACCGAGAGCTTGGTGAGCCGGTGGCTAACCCCTCCGAGATCACTGTTACAGGCCCCGTTTCCCTGCTTGAAGACGTGCACGTTGCGCTTGTAACTCTGGAACTTGGTGAGATAAGCGGATCGGTTGTAGCGGTTGCTCCCGTTACCATTGCCGATAAAAGCGGCAATGCCGTTGATAATCCGTATCTTACTGCAAGCGTTGACAGTGTTTCCGTTACCGTTCCGCTTTACGGAAAGAAAACGGTTCCGCTTACCGTTGCGTACAAATACGGCTATTACAACGAGGAAAACTGCACTGTTACCGTGGAACCTGCTTTCGTTATGCTCCGTGCCGAGGTCTCCGTGCTTGACGGGATCGACAGTATCGTTGTGAAGACACTTGACGAAAAGCAGATAACCTCGGATAAGAACGAGCCCGTCACCATTCCGTTCCCCGGAGGAGTGGTCTCTGTTGACGGGATAACCTCCGCAAAGATAAGCATTACTCATAAAAACACCGTACAGCGCTCCTTTAAGGTCACGGAATTCAAGATAGTCGGTTCCGGCTATACGCTCGTTACCGAGGAGATGGAGATAATCCTCCGCGGTCCCGAAAGCATTCTTTCAAAGCTTTCACCTAGAAGCATTGAGGTCACGGCCGCACTTGAGGATATATCGGGTACGGGAGAATTCCGTGTACAGGCTCAGATAGACATTCCCGTTGCATACAGAGGACTTATCTACGAGCTGGGTACATACTACATCAACGTGATAAAAAAGTGATAACATGTCCGAATTATACGAACTGATAATTTCCGACATCGCGCTGTCCCCCGATGCGGGGGACGGCGCTGCTGTCTCAGAGGCTAAAAAAAGAATAAGGCTTTATGCTCCGCGTGCACAAGTGAAAGATGCACATATCTACCGCTGTTCTGTCGATGCGCGCAGAAAAAACAACGTGCGTCTCGTCTATTCCGTCATCTTCACGCTTGAAGGGGCAAGACCGGATAAAGACGCTCTGTCCACTCTTCACGGCGCTTTCCCCTCCGAACCGTTCAGCGCGGATGATCTCCCCGACCCTAAGCGCACAGCGCTTCCGCCGCTTGTCGTCGGCACGGGGCCTGCAGGTCTGTTTGCTGCTCTTTTGCTTGCAAAAAAGGGAATGGAGCCGATAGTGATAGAGCGCGGCGGCTCTATGCGCGAGCGTATCGCGTGCCGCGATAACTTTTACAAGACAAAAATTCTTGATCCCGACTGCAACATACAGTTCGGCGCGGGCGGAGCGGGTACGTTTTCGGACGGAAAGCTGGTTACACGGGTAAACGATCCACGCTGTTCCGCTGTTCTTAAAATGCTCTCGGAGCTCGGTGCGCCTGCGGATATATTGCGCCGTGCGCGCCCGCACGTAGGCACAGATCTTCTGCCCGGGATAATCGAAAACGCCGCAAGTCAGATCGAAAAGCTCGGCGGCAGGATAATGTACCGCACCAAGCTTACGGGATTTGTGACTGCAAACGGTATAATTACCGAGGTAAAGACCGATAAGGGCAATATTCCTTGTTCGTGTTGTGTACTTGCAACGGGTCACAGCGCAAGGGACGTATACGCAATGCTTCCCGAATACGGCATTCAGCGTGAGGCAAAGGCATTCTCCGTAGGTGTGCGCATAGAGCATCTTACGGAGGATATAGACCGCGCAATGTACGGCGCGCTTGCGGGACATCCCGCTCTCGGTCACGCGGAATATTCACTTTCGCACCGCGTAAACGGAAGAGGCGTTTACACCTTCTGTATGTGCCCGGGTGGCGAGGTGGTATGCGGCTCGACCGAAAACGGCGGAGTCGTTACAAACGGAATGAGCGTATATGCACGCGACGGAAGAAACTCGAATGCGGCTGTGGCTGTTTCCGTAGATCCCGCGGATATCGGCGGTACGCCCGAGGCTGCGGTAAACTTCCAGCGGATGCTGGAGATGCGTGCCTATGCGCTCGGCGGCGGTAATTTTGCCGCGCCTATGTGTACGGTATCCGATCTGATGTCAGGTATGAAGGGAACAAGACCGAGTAGGGTGCTTCCCACCTATATGGACGGGAACTGTACTCTCGGCGATATGAGCGATCTGTTCCCCGGATTTATTACCGATTCTCTGCGAGGCGGTATCAGAGCCTTCGGCGGTGTACTTCGCGGCTTTGATACGGGCGATGCCGTCCTCACGGGCGCAGAGACCAGAACAAGTGCTCCGATGCGCATACTGCGCTCGGCAGAAACTCTTACGGCACCCGGTATTGCAAACCTTTACCCCTGCGGTGAGGGCGCGGGATATGCGGGCGGAATAACCAGTGCGGCGGCAGACGGACTGAAGGTTGCGGAAAGGGTGATACTATCCGCTTCGGGAAACGTGTAGACCGCTGAATTCCATCGGAGGAACCAAATGAGTTATATAAATAAAAAGACGTCTGAAAAGATCTGGACGTGCAGGGAGGGAATAGGCACCGATAACGGCGAGGGCGCAGCTATCGCCCGTGAGCTTGGTGTTTCTGAGGCTTTCGGTAAGCTGCTCAGCCTGCGCGGATACAAGACTGCGGCAGACGCAGCCGCTTTTCTGCGCGTAGAGGACGGATATCTTCATGACCCGTTTTTACTAACCGATATGGACAAGGCGGTCAGTGTTATGGAAAGCGCTCTTTCCGATAACGTGCCTATTATGATATACGGAGACTACGACGTTGACGGTGTTACTTCGGTAAGCATACTTCAGCTTTACCTTGAAAGCCGCGGAGCGACAGTTTCTCATTACATACCCGACCGTCTCGGCGAAGGGTACGGAATGTCCGGTGCCGCGATCGCAAAGATGGCCGGCGACGGCGTTGGTCTTATAATAACCGTTGACACGGGCATTACCGCGGTCGAAGAGATCGCGGCGGCAAAGGAAGCGGGTATGCGCGTGATAATCACCGACCACCACGAGTGCCGTGCTGCTCTGCCTGCGGCGGATGCTGTTGTAAATCCCCGTCGTAACGACTGTGAATATCCCTTCAAGAGTCTTGCGGGCGTAGGTGTTGTTTTTAAGCTTATCTGCGCCGCCGAAATGAGCCGCAGCGCAGACAAGCAGGCGGCGATCATGCGTGTGTGCAACGAATACGCAGACCTTGTTGCGCTCGGTACAGTTGCCGACGTTATGCCTCTTACCGATGAAAACCGCCTCATAGTGAAGTACGGTCTTTCCCGTATGCAGAAGGGGGGCAGAATGGCCATATCCGCTCTTGTGGCGGCATCTATGCGCCGTCCCGACGGAAAG
>JAZQJQ010000103.1:0-15584 GCA_045541735.1 Eubacteriales bacterium | reverse complement strand
TATAACGGGGCATACCAAGGCAGAATTCGTTTATCTCCTCCTCGGTTGCGGTCTCGCCTTCTTTTATTTCGATTATAGCTGCGGCTATCTCGCCGAGGCGCTCATCGGGCAGACCGATAACGGCAACGTCCTTTATCTTGTCATTTGCACGGAGGAAATCTTCTATCTGAACGGGGTAAAGATTCTCGCCGCCCGTAATGATAACGTCCTTCTTGCGGTCAACAAGGTAAATAAAGCCGTCCTCGTCTATCTTCGCCATATCTCCGGTATAGAGCCAACCATCCTTTAATATCTCGTTTGTGGCAGCGGTATTCTTGTAGTAACACTTCATAACACCGGGACCTTTAACGGCAAGCTCGCCAACCTCACCGTCCTTAACCTCGTTACCGTGCTCGTCCACTACCTTTGTTTCCCAAAGGTATCCGGCCTTACCTATTGCGCCTACCTTATGTATATTCTCCACTCCGAGGTGAACGCAGCCGGGACCGATAGACTCGGAAAGACCGTAGTTTGTGTCATACTCGTGCTTGGGGAATACACTGAGCCAACGGGTGATAAGGCTGGGCGGAACGGGCTGTGCACCGATGTGCATCAGGCGCCAACGCTCAAGATCGTACTCATTAAGCGTAATAGTACCCGCATCAAGTGCATCGAGGATATCCTGCACCCACGGAACGAGAAGCCAAACGATAGTTGCGCCCTCGTCGCTCGCACAGCGCATTACCCACTCAGGCTTTACACCGCGCAGAAGAACGGCACGGCTGCCCGAAAGAAGGCTGCCGAACCAGTGCATCTTCGCACCAGTGTGATAAAGGGGGGGAATGCAGAGGAAAACATCGTCCTTTGTCTGACCGTGGTGCGCCTGCTCCGTCTTTGCGGAGGAAACAAGCGCACGGTGGGAGTGAAGTATCGCCTTGGGAAATCCCGTAGTACCCGAAGAAAAATAAATCGCGGCATCGTCATCGTCGGTGATCTCCACAGCGGGAGCAACGGAAGAGCAGTAATTTACCATTTCGCTGTAATTATCTGCAAATGGAGGCACGTCATTGCCAACGTAGAACATATGCTTGATGTCCGTCAGCTTATCGACTATGGCCTCAACACGTCCCGTAAACTCGGGGCCGAAAACAAGCACCGATGAATCGGAAAGATCAAGGCAGTACTTTATCTCATCAGAAGCATATCGGTAATTCATAGGAACCGCAAGAGCCCCCATCTTAAGAATGCCGAAGTATATAGGAAGCCATTCAAGGCAGTTCATAAGCAGAACGGCAACTTTATCACCTTTTTTAACACCGCGGGTGAGCAAAAGATTTGCAAAGCGGTTTGCCTTGGTATCAAAATCGCGCCAGGTCATCTCGCGGCGGTATTTTCCGCCGGGTGCGGATTCGATAAGGCTGTATTCGCGCCAGGTAGAGGGACGCTTCTGGCTGATTTCGGGATTTACCTCAACAAGCGCAACGTCGTTGGGGTAAAGCCTTGCGTTTTTTTCAAGAAATTCGGTAATGGGCATAATAGATCCTCAACTGAATACAAAAGATGTAAATTAAAGATATGGTAACATCTTTTCGTCGCTTTGTCAATCATTTTGCAAGAACAAACGGCAAAAATTGCGTTCCCTCTCTTCAGCAACACAAAGTAGATATTTTTACGGTGTTGCGAAAAAATATCAAAAAGCCTCCCCTATGTAAGGGGAGGTGGATAGAGAAGCGAGACAGAGGTGTTGTGTTATAAATAGTCCTCTGTCACCTCCGACTCACTTTACACAAGGGAGTCCGTCTTGTTTATCGTACGGCTTGCTTTCGATAATACGCTCTCGTCCTTAGATCCTCAGCGTTTCTCCCGCCTTTACACAATGCACCTTGCCTCTGCTCTCAAACCAGACGTCGATAGCGGAGGGATTATGTACAAGCTTTTTATCGTAAGAGGTCTGCAGGCTCTCATACGCTTTGACGTAATCGTATATCTCGATATTCGTTGCATACCAGATATCGTCCCTGCCGCCCGCATACTCACAGAAGCGCTCGATAACCTCCCAATTGTTGTTATCGTCAAATTCATAGCTGTGTCCCCACAGATAGAACATCTCCGCGTAGCCGAATCGGTTCGGCACTTCAACAAAGCGTTTGATAAGCTCCATAAGCCTTGGGTTGTTGTGATGGCAGGTAGGGTGAAGCTCCAGCCAGTTTTCGGGGAAATTGAAACTCTCCGTAGTCCTTACAGTCCTTGAGTACACGATGCCGCAGTTTTTCAGCACCTCGATAACTCTGCAGTCATAAGTGCCGAAGGGATATGCCATACCTCTTGCCACCGTACCGTAGCGGCTTTCTATGTCCTTTCTGTCCTCGATTATCTCGGAAAGCATCTCGGTAGTATCCATTTTTTCAAGACGGGGATGCGTATAGGAGTGAACGGCGACCTCATGCCCCGAAGCGGTAAAAAGCTCCGCCGCCTCCGAGAACTTTAATCTTCCGCGGGGTGCCTCGCGAACCTTATCCTCGGGGAAATAGCAGCCCGAATTAATGTTGAAGGTTCCCTTAATGCCGTATCTGCCCATTATCTCAACAAGTCTTATATCCTGAAAAACTCCGTCATCATAGCTGAGGGTAAGGACCTTTGTTTTTCCGTCCTTGAGCTTCATTCTCATATCAGTATCTCCTTACGCGGTGGTGTCGGTGGTTCCGCGTCTGCGCGGCATTTTTATTTTGTATATCTCCTCAGCCGCAAGGCGCGCCTTAGCAACCGATTCGCCGTTCTTGGGGAAGCAGTAGTAAAGCCGCTCTGCGTTTCCTATTGAGATAACGTCGCCTATCTCGTAGAAATAGAATTCGGAATTAAGCGTGTAAGAGCAGATGGGGCTCTGCTCGTAGTGAAGCTTACCGTCACACCCGTCAAGCACAAAGCCGTCTGATGTGTGCTTCAGTCTTCCTTCACCAACCATATAGATACCCTTATAATCGGCAAGAATACCGATGTCCACGGCGCAGTCAAGAGAATACTCGCCGTTTTCTATCTCCTTTTTGACCTCTTTTCTCTGCCAATCGAACCAATCGGGAATGTGGTCAATAACGGTATCCCCGTCCTTGGCTTCAAGCCTTCCAAGCTCCGTAAGCTCATAGGTCTTTCCGCAGGCGTGGCAAACAAACTCCGTACCCTTGCCCTCGGTACGTCCCTCTGCGCCGCAGGATGCACACTTATAAAGTATTCTTTCAAGGCCGTCGGCGCGGAACGGCTCTTTTATCAGAATGCCGTTTTCCTGCTGCCAACGGAAATTGTCAAAGCTGAACGCCTCGTCAAGCACCTTATCTATCTCGGAGACCGATTTTTCTTTTATTTCATCTGCCGTAAGCAGGCAGCTGACCTCGGCAGATACCTTTACCTTGCGCTTCTGCAAAAGATTATACAAAGGATCGCGCGAGAACGCGCCCTCCGTTTTTACGAATATAACGGGAACTCCAAGCTTTTTCAACAGTATTCCCATCTTGCGCGGCAGGGGTGTTGCGCGTCCGTCAAGGCTGTAGCCTGCCTCGGGGAACATAAGCACGCTTGTTTTCTTTTCTTTTATCGCGCATGTCATATCCTTTATAAGCTTCATGTCGCTTACAAACTTCTGCGTGGGAATGCAGCCTATCTGACGCATTAACCAGCTTTTACCCACAAAACTGTCAAATGTACTTACGATGCAGTGAGGCTTGGGATAAAAGATATAAGAAGCTATCTCCAGATCAACGAAGCTGGAGTGATTCATCAGAATGAGATACGGCCCCTTGCCCGCCTCCGCCATTCTTTTACGGGTAACTGTAAACCGCGTGGCAATAAGATCCGGGATAGATGCTATCAACATAATCGTACGGAAGAGAATGTTCGGCCGTTTCGGAGCTTTATGCCCCGGTTTTGGTATTGCGCATACTTTCTCGAGTGTCGAAGGTATTTTTTTAATCTTCATCTTCGTGTCCTTTATGCGTATTTTTTAATATTTTATCACGTTTTTAACACTATATCAATAGAATATATTTATTTTTGGTGGCGTCTATTGAATTTAAGCTTTTGCCGTGTTATCATTATCATAAAATATATCATCACGGAGTTAATTATGGAATTACTAATATCGGGATACGGCGAAAAAGGTAACATAAACCTTATAAAATGCAATGAAAAGGGCGAAGTGCTCTGGTCAGATACCGTTGAATCGCCCAGCTTCGTCACCGTTTGCGGCGACCGTATGTTCGCCGTTACAGAAGCACCCAATTACGCATACATCCACTCTTACGTAAAAGACGGCGCAGGCTACCGTCTTATCGACAGTGCATCGTTTGAAGGCACAGATCTTTGCCACGTCTGCTTTTCGCCAAAAAACATGATGGTTTTCGGCGCTTGCTGGGGATCCGGCCACCTTCTTTACGCAACAATTGATGAAGACGGCAGATTTGTAAAGACCGCTTCTCTGTATCAGACTCCCGAGACCGACGACAAGGACATTCTCAGCCGTGTACACTTTGTACACGTCAACAATGCAGAGAACACCCTTATGGCAACCAACGTAGGACTTGATATAATTTATTTCTATTCGATAAAGGCCGGAGAGATAGAAATCAAGGACAAGATATACACCGAAAAGGGCCAGCACCCCCGCCATGCCGTTTACTCTAAGGACGAAAGCCTGCTGTACGTTATAACAGAGCTTTCAAACGAAGTGCTTGTATACGAAATGCCCGAAAAGAAATTGCGCCAGCGCATCTCCACCCTGCCTGCGGGTTTTGAAGGAAAGAGCCATTGCTCCGCCATTTGTCTCTCCCCGGATGAGAAGACGGTATACGGTGCAAACCGCTACAGCGAGTCCCTCATTTTCTTCGGTGTTGACAAAGAAGGTATGCTTTATGAAAAGCTCCGCCTCCCCACCGATGGCGAAAAGCCAAGACACATGGAGCTTTCCCGCGACGGAAAGACCCTTATCGTATGCTATCAGGTATCCGGCGAAGTGTGCATAATGCCCCTTGACGATAACGGACTTCCTATCCCCGGTGCGCAGACAAAATTCCCCTTCCATGATGCGGCAGGCATTGCCGAACTTTGATTTTGCAATATTCACTCTTGTAACTTGCAAAAAATCGTATTATTTAATAAAATCCACTTGACAACCCCCATCTGCTGTGCTATACTCACATCCAAGGATAGGTGATTGTTATGAACCGTACTGTTAACTTTGCAGCATATTACTTTTACTTTTACTTTTTTATCCAAGAAAACAAGTAAAAGGTTTTTGCTGCGTTATCAGAAGGATTTAGTATTTTTCGGTGCCACAGTAAAAAGCTGTGGCACCTTTTATTTTTACCGGAGGAATCATGAAGATTGCTATTTGCGGTCTCGGACTTATAGGCGGTTCGTTTGCACGTGCATATAAAAAGCACGGGCACACGGTACTCGGTTTTGACACAAGCAAAAACACAATGGACTATGCCATTGAAAACGGGATCTGCGACAACGAGCTGAGAACGGAGGACATCAAGAGCTGCGACCTTCTTATAGTTGCAATTTGCCCCGAAGCGGCAATGAAATATATTGAAACAATCGCACCTTACATCGGCAGCAGATGCACGGTCATCGACATTTGCGGTACCAAGCAAAAAATAACGGAAAAGATTTTTCCTCTTGCAAAAATGCACGGTTTCAGCTTCTGCGGTACACACCCGATGGCGGGTCTGCATTTCTCGGGCATCGATTACAGCCGTGCGGAGCTTTTTGAAGGTGCATCAATGGTTCTCGTTCCCCCAAGCGATGCCGATATGGCACTCACGGACCACGTAATAGAGCTGCTTGCCCCCGCAGGCTTCGGGCGCTTTACTTTGTGCGATGCAAAAGAGCACGACAGAATGATAGCATACACCTCTCAGCTTGCACACGTTGTTTCAAACGCTTACGTAAAAAGTCCCACTGCAAAGATGCACCACGGCTTTTCGGCAGGCTCGTATAAGGATCTTACACGTGTTGCAAAGCTTGATGAAAATATGTGGACGGAATTATTTTTGCAGAATACCGAGCATCTTTCAAAGGAACTGGATTTTATAATTACTTCACTCACGCGGTATAAGACCGCTATCGAGTCAAATGACGCCGATACACTGCGCGCCCTTCTGAAAGAAGGAAGAATAATGAAGGAGGAAACGGACGGATATGGCATATAAGATAACCGTGAATGCATCCAAAACATATGACGTTTTGATCCACAAAGGACTTCTTCACAATTGCGGCAAGGCACTAGCAAGCATTTTCTCACCTTGCACAGTTTGTGTGGTAAGCGACACGAACGTTGCTCCTCTGTACCTTAATGAAGTAAAAACGAGCCTCACGGAATCGGGTTTTCAGGTAACGGAGTTTATCTTCCCGGCAGGCGAGGCAAGCAAAACTCCCGAAACACTTTTTAAGCTATGGCAGCATCTTGCATCCGTCCCGTTAACGGGAAGCGACCTTCTGATAGCTCTCGGGGGCGGTGTAACAGGGGATATCACCGGTTTTTCGGCAGCAACGTATCTGCGCGGTATAAAGTACGTACAAATACCCACATCTCTTCTTGCAATGGTAGATTCCTCCGTCGGCGGTAAAACGGCAATAGACCTACCCGAGGGCAAAAATCTCTGCGGTGCGTTTTGTCAGCCGTCCGCCGTGCTGTGCGACACCGAATGCCTCTCCACTTTACCGGAAAAGGAGTATTCCTGCGGAATGGCAGAGGTCATAAAATACGCAATGATAGACCGCCCCGCTATATTTGAACTCATCAACGAAGATGACACCGACGCACTTGTTTACGAGTGCATATCCGCAAAGCGCGAAAAAGTGGAGGCAGACGAATTCGACGGCGGTGCAAGAAGATTGCTAAATCTCGGACACACTTTCGGCCACGCAATAGAAAGGCTTTCCGAATTCGCTCTCAGCCACGGCGAGGCAGTAAGTGTGGGAATGTGTATCATTACCAGATATGCAGTAGGCGAGGGCATTTGTCCGCAAAGCGTGCTTGACCGTCTTTACGCCGCACTTAAAAAATACGCCCTGCCCACAGGAACACGGTTCTCCGCAAAAGAGATAGCGGCGGCGGCACAAAACGACAAAAAACGCAGAGGCGGAAGCGTAACGCTCGTTATCCCCGCCAAAAACGGCTCCGTGCTTGTAAAAAAAGCAGTAGGCGAGCTTGAAGACATTATAAAAAAAGGGCTTTGAGATGAATATTTCGCTAAACACCCCCTTATTCAAAAAAGAGATAACTGCTCCGCCGTCAAAAAGCGAGGCTCACCGTGCGCTGATATGTGCATCACTTGCAAAAAGCGCAGTCTTCATCCCCTGCTCCGCGACCAACAACGATATAGAAGCAACCGCAAATTGTCTGCGCGCGCTCGGCGCCGGCGTTGAAAAAAGAGACGGAGGCTATTACGTTACACCGATAACATCATTACCCGAAAAAGCAGAATGCGATTGCGGTGAATCCGGTACAACGCTCAGATTTATCATCCCGCTATGCGCCGCACTCGGCTGTAAAACAACGCTGATAATGCACGGCAGACTCCCCGAAAGACCCCTCTCCCCGCTTGACACGGTGCTATCTGAAAAGGGAGTGTCCGTAACAAAGGACGGCAATACCGCGACCGTATCTGGCAAGATCCCCGAAAATGCCGAATGGAGCATCGCCGGTAACGTATCCTCGCAATTCGTAAGCGGAATGCTGTTTGCCCTCACAGTAGCGGGCGGCACACTTACAGTAACCGAAAAAACAGAAAGCAGACCGTATATCGAAATGACCCGCAGTATAATAAATTCCTGCGGCGGAAGCATCACGGAATGCGGCAATAAATACACTGTAACACCTGCATATCCGCTTGAATGCCCCAAAAAGATCATTGTCGGCGGCGATTGGTCGGGTGCTGCGTTCCCGCTTGTTATAGGCGTTGCAGGAAAACGCGCAGTAACCGTAAAAGGACTTGATACAAACAGCACGCAGGGCGATAAGGCAATATTGACGGTACTGAAAAAAATGGGCGCGAGGATAGTGGACGGAGGATTCTCCGTTACCGCTTATCCCTCTCCGCTCAAGGGCTGCACCGTGGATTGCGCCGACATTCCCGACCTTGTACCCGTGCTTGCTATAGCGGCACTTAAAGCCGAAGGCAAAACAGAATTTATAAATGCGGCAAGGCTCCGTTTAAAGGAAAGCGACCGCATAAGCGCAACCGTAAATATGATCCGTGCACTCGGCGGTAATGCAGAGGAAAGCGCAGACGGACTTACGGTACACCGAAGCACTCTCGCGGGCGGTACCGTGAACAGCGTAAACGACCACAGGATAGCAATGAGCGCGGCAGTTGCCGCTTGTTTGGCAGAGGGCAGAGTAACGGTGCTTGATGCGCAATGCGTAAATAAATCTTATCCCGCATTCTGGGAGGAATTTGAGGCTCTGATATGAGTACATCATACGGAAACAATTTAAATCTCTACATTGACGGCGGCTCGCACGACCCTTCGATCTCTATGAAGCTTGAAGGCTTTCCTGCCGACGTTACAATAGATATGGCCGAGCTGCAAGCATTTCTTGCACGGCGAGCCCCCGGAAAGGGCGAACACGCGACGGCAAGAAAGGAAGCCGATATGCCCGTTTTTTCCACGGGTATAGTTAACGGAAAAACAACCGGCGGACCCATCCATGCCGTTATTTATAACAAGGATATACGCCCCGCGGATTACAAGTACAATGACGTCCCCCGTCCCGGGCACGCCGACTACACCGCAGTAATGAAATACGGCAAGGACGTAAACATCAGCGGCGGAGGTCATTTTTCCGGCAGGCTCACCGCTCCATACTGTATTGCCGGCGGAATCTGCAAGCAATATCTGAAAAGCCTGGGCATTGAGGTGTTTGCGCATATCTACTCAGTTGCCGGAGTTTGCGATACTCCCTTTGACGGTGTATCGGTAGGAAAAGCCGAATTTGACGCACTTAACGGCAAAGATATTGCCGTGCTTGACGAAGAAAAGGGAAAGCTGATGCTTGAAGCCACCGCAAAAGCCAAATCGGACGGAGATTCCGTAGGCGGCATCATAGAATGTGCGGTAACGGGACTTTCCGCAGGTCACGGCGAACATATGTTTGCAGGCATCGAAGGGCGCATCTCATCAGCGCTTTACGCCATTCCCGCGATCAAGGGCGTGGAATTCGGAGCAGGCTTTGCAGTAGCAAACATGAAAGGCTCCGAGAATAACGACCCCTTCACCGTAACGGACGGAAAAATAACGACCGTCACCAACAACTGCGGCGGCATACTGGGCGGAATGACAAACGGTATGCCCGTTATCGTGCGCGCGGCGGTAAAACCCACGCCTTCGATCGCAAAGGAGCAGGACAGCGTTTCCGTTTCGGCAATGGAGAACAGAAGGCTGACAATTGTCGGCAGACACGACCCGTGCATAGTTTTCCGTGCCGTAGCGGCGGTTGAAGCCGCCGTAGCCGTTGCGATAACCGATATACTCCTCGACAAGGCACCTAAGAGCGAATCCGCTACAGACCTTTCCGTTCTCCGTGAAAAGATAGATGCCTGCGACAGAAAGATCGTCGAGGCCTTCTGCGAGAGAATGGATATTACCCTCGGAGTTGCAGAATATAAAAAACAGCGCGGACTGCCCGTGCTTGATGCAGGCAGAGAAAAACAGCTTCTCGAAAAGATCGAAAAACTTGCCGGAGACGAGCTCGGAGGTTATGCACACGTGCTGTATAACACTCTCCTTTCCGTAAGCCGTGCGCGTCAGCACAAAATGCTGGGCGGTTGCGGAGAAGAGGCAAAAAAACTTTCTGCCGCAATTGAAAAAACAAAGGACATGCCGTTTCCCGAGAAAGCGACCGTGTGCGTTCAGGGCACAAGCGGCGCATTCTCCGAAGCTGCGGCAAGAAAAATAGTAAAGGATCCCGATATCACGTTTGCTCCGAGCTTTCTTTCCGTTGTTGAAACGGTGGAAAGCGGAAAATGCCGTTACGGTATACTTCCCATAGAAAACAGCACGGCGGGTGCAGTTACGGGAGTCTATTCCCTGCTCCTTACCCATCCCGTGTACATCGTGCGCTCCGCGTACGTAGGTGTGGAGCACAATCTGCTTGCTAACAAGGGTGCAAAGATTGACGACATTAAGGAGATATTCAGCCATGAGCAGGCAATAAACCAGTGTTCCGCTTTCCTAAAAACACTCGGAGATATCAAGCTGACGTATTGTCCCAATACCGCACTTGCCGCAAAAACAGTAGCAGAGAGCGGCAGAAACGACATCGCCGCCCTCTCCTCGATCTCCTGCGCAGAAATATACGGACTTGACGTACTTAAAGAAGGTGTGCAGGATAAAAGCGGAAACAAAACACGCTTCATTTGCATCTCAAAAGAGCCCGAGATATATGAAAACAGCGTGATAACCGACGTTATAGCATCCACAAGGAACGAACCCGGTGCGCTTGCCGCTCTGCTTACAAGGATATACACCTTTGATATAAACCTGAAAAAGCTGGAATCAATGCCGCTTGAGGACGGAGCCTACGGCTTCTACCTCTCCCTTGAGGAGCCCTCTGATTCTCACGCGCTGGGCGAGGCGCTTACTTCCATTGAAGAATACGGCACGGTATTCCGCTGGCTGGGTACTTATCCGGAGGCGCTATGTTAGAAAAAGAAAAGCCGTTCCGCTCAGGTCTTTTGGGTAAGACCTTAAAACACAGCCACTCCCCCGCTATACACGCACTTTTATCGAACCCCGATTACACTCTGTTTGAGGTAGCGGAGGAAGACGTCGGCAAATTTCTTGAAAGCGGCTTTGACGGAATAAACGTAACCATTCCCTACAAAAAAACCGTAATGCCCTATCTCGCACATATAGATCCCGAGGCGGAAGCGATAGGCGCTGTAAACACTGTTGTAA
Source organism: Eubacteriales bacterium (assembly GCA_045541735.1). GTDB lineage: Bacteria > Bacillota > Clostridia > Oscillospirales > CAG-272 > RUG12395. The sequence goes on along the minus strand of JAZQJQ010000103.1, from coordinate 4,649 downwards.
GAAAAGAAGACGGACTTTACGGTTACAATACCGATATCTACGGCTTTGAGATGACGCTGAAACGCGCAAATATTTCTCTGAAGGGTAAAAAGATGCTTGTGCTCGGCAGCGGAGGCGCAGCGCAGACAGTGCTCTACGCAGCAAAAAAACACGGTGGAACGGCATACGTCGTTTCCCGCAGCGGCGAGTTAAACTACGAAAACTGTTTCTCGCTACACCCGGATGCGCAGCTGATAGTAAATACCACCCCCGTCGGAATGTACCCGAATAACGGTGCTTCTCCTCTGTCGCTTGAAAGCTTTACTGCGCTCGAAGCGGTCGTAGACCTTATATACAACCCGCTAAAAACAGCACTCTTGCTTGATGCGGAGCGCAGAGGAATCAAAGCTGTTTCCTGCCTTGATATGCTTTTTTATCAGGCGGTGCGCGCCTGCGAGCTGTTTTTTAATAAGACCTACGTTGCTTCGGAAGCCGAAAAGCTGTACCGTTCATTTGAAGCCGATATGAAAAACATAGTGCTTGTCGGTATGCCGGGATGCGGAAAAAGCACGGTGGGAAAGCTGCTTGCAGAAAAACTTGGCAGAAAATTTGTTGATACCGATGAGATCATCGAAGAGACAAACAAAATGTCCTGTTCCGAGATAATTCAAAAATTCGGAGAGGCAGAGTTCAGGCGGCGCGAAAGCGAGGCTGTAAAAGAAGCCGGTGCTATGTCAAATGCGGTAATAGCCACGGGCGGCGGCGCAGTAACAGTTTTGCAGAACACCGCCCCCCTGCGGCAAAACTCAAAGATATATTTTCTTGACCGCGAGCTTGCACTGCTGGCAACCGATAACCGTCCGCTTTCCGCAAAGAACGGAGTGGAGGCTCTTTACAAGGCAAGGCATCCGCTTTACCTTGCAATTGCTGACAGCACCGTACAGGTCACATTTCCAGAAGATACCGCAAATGAGATAATAAAGGAGCATTATGATGAAGATACTTGTAATTAACGGCCCCAATCTCAATATGCTGGGGCTGAGAGAGCCGAACATATACGGCAGAACCACATACGCCGATCTTTGTGCCTTTATTGAAAACAAATGCGCGGAATGCGGCTGCGAATGCGAGCTGTACCAATCAAATCACGAGGGAGATATCGTTGACAGGATACAGGCGGCATACGGTATTTTTGATGCCATTGTCATCAATCCCGGCGGATACACCCACACAAGCGTTGCAATACTTGATGCACTCAAAGCAGTAGCGATACCCACGGCGGAGGTACATATCTCAGATATTGACAACCGCGAGGAATTCCGCAGATTTTCATACGTTTCCCTTTACGCAGAGATAAAAATATCCGGTCACGGCATAAACGGATATGCCGAAGCCGTAGAATACTTTGTTAATAAAAACTGATAGGATGGTAAACTACAATGTCTATGATCTACGAAAAAAAGCTGCCCACCCCCGTTGAGGTAAAGGAGCAGTATCCGATAACTTTTCAGGCAGAGCAGACGAAAGCTAAGCTTGACGCTGAGATAGCGAAGGTATTCCGCGGAGAAAGCGACAAAAAGCTTCTTATAATCGGTCCCTGCTCCGCAGACCGCGAGGATGCGGTAATGGAGTACTGCACCCGTCTTAAAAAAGTGCAGGAAAAGGTAAGCGACAAGCTTATCCTCATCCCCAGGATCTACACCAATAAGCCGCGCACTACCGGCGACGGCTACAAGGGTATGCTCTATCAGCCTGACCCAAACCAAAAGCCTGACCCGTTCCACGGCATACTTGCCATCCGCGCACTTCATACCCGTGTGCTCACGGAGCTCGGACTCTGCACTGCCGATGAAATGCTTTATCCCACTAATTACGGCTATCTTTCCGATCTTCTTTCCTACGTTGCAGTAGGCGCCCGCTCGGTAGAAAATCAGGAGCACCGTCTTGTATCCAGCGGAATCGACGTTCCCGTAGGTATGAAGAACCCCACGGGCGGAGATCTTTCAGTTATGATGAACGCGATCGTCGCCGCAACTCATCAACACACCTTTATTTACCGTGAATGGGCTGTAAGCACCAAGGGCAACCCCCTTGCCCACGCCATACTCCGAGGTTACGTTGACAAAAACGGAAAAAGTCTCCCCAACTATCATTACGAGGATATCAAAACTCTTTGTGAGCTTTACGCAAAGTCCGAGATCGAAAACCCCGCGCTTATAGTTGACACCAACCACTCCAACAGCGGAAAGAAGTACGCGGAGCAGCCCCGTATCTGCAAGGACGTGCTCTACAGCTGCCGCCACGATGCGGACGTTGCAAGGCTTGTTAAAGGCTTTATGATAGAAAGCTACATCGAGGAAGGAAATCAGAAGATAGCTGCAGACGACGTTTTTGGAAAATCTATCACCGACCCCTGCCTCGGCTGGGATGCAAGCGAAAAACTTATCTATGAACTTGCAGACATACTCTGATGATGTCTTTCACTTGATTAATTTAAAAAAACGTATTATAATGGAATGGAAGAGTTGTCTTCCATTCCATTTTTTTGCGAGGCGTTATGAAAGAGATATTAAGACCCGAGGACTATATAGAACCCGCGTGCCCGTTTTGCACCGATGGTTATAAAAACGAAAGACCGCGCGAGACAGTGCCCGTTGACAGAGTTATCTCGCGCCTTGATGCGCTTCTCTCTAAAAACGATACGGAAGAAGCAAGCCGCCATCTCAACTACTGGCTGGAGGAATGCAATCGCGTTGGCGATATGCGAGCAAGACTCACGCTTCTCGACGAGCAAATGGGACTAATGCGCAAAACGGGAAAGGATGAAGAAGCAACCTGCGCCGCAAACGAAGCAATAAGACTTATCCCCGTATTGAAGCAGGAGAACACACAATGCCACGGTACTGTGCTTTTGAACGCCGCGACGGTAAACAAAGCATTCGGCAGAAACCGTGAGGCGATAGAGCTGTATGAAAAGTCGCGCGCTATCCTTGAGGCGCTTCCTACGCCGCCTTCCCTGCTTGCGGGTCTTTACAATAACGCGGCAACGGCATATACGTCGGTAAACGAGTACAAAAAAGCAAGAGAGCTTTTTGACAAAGCACTGTCCATAATGCTTGAAACCGAAAACGGCGGATGCGATGCCGCTATAACCTGCCTTAATTTAGCCGATCTTACAGCCGCCGAGAAGGGCGCGGAGGACGGCGAAAAAGAGATAGAAGAATACCTCGACAAAGCTGAAGAACTGCTTGAAGCAAAAAACTGCACAAGCGAAGGCTACTACGCCTTCGTATGCGAAAAATGCGCACCCGTATTTATGCACTACGGCAGATTTTTATACTCCAAAGAATTAAAGACAAGGGCGGAAGAAATCTATGAAAGGTCTTGACGTTGCAAAGGAATATTACAGACAGTTCGGCGCACCTATGATACGCGACCGTTTTCCGGAGCTTGAGGGTATTATAGCATGCGGACTTTGCGGTGACGGGTCCGAGTGCTTCGGTTATGACGACGGAATATCCGTCGACCACGATTTCGAACCGGGATTTTGTATGTTCATTCCGGACGGAGATATAATCGACAGTAAGACCGAGTTCCGCCTTGAGCGTGCTTATGCTTCCCTTCCTTCGGAATTTTTGGGCCTCAAGCGCCAAAAGGTAAATCCCGTTGGAGGTAAGCGGCGCGGCGTTATCCGTATCGGCGACTTTTTTGAGCCCAGAACGGGTCTGCGCGGAGGCTTCGAAACTGATTTGCAAAGGCTGAACGTGCCCGATTTTTACATAGCCGCCTCAGTAAACGGCGAGATATTCCGCGACGATCTCGGTATCATAACGGAGATACGCGCCGCCCTTGCCGAGATCCCCGAAAACGTACTGCGCAAAAAGCTTGCGGGAAGCCTTATTATGATGGCGCAATCGGGTATATACAACTACAAGCGCTGCATACAGCACGGCGAAACGGGGGCAGCCCAGCTTGCCGCGGCTGAATTCGTGCGCCATACGATGCAGGCGGTATTTCTTTTAAACCGCCGCCACAGACCCTTTTACAAATGGTCCTTCCGCGCAATGCGCGAGCTGCCTGTGCTCGGCTCTCTCACCGAGCCTCTTGAATACCTTATCAGCACCGACAATATGGAGGATATGGCAAAAATGAAAACGGAGATAATCGAGGACATTGCCGTGCTTATCTCCGAGGAATTAAAAAAACAAAGCCTCACGCAAAATACGTGCGACGACCTTGAGAAGCACGCATATTCCGTAAACGACGGAATAACGGACAGCGAGATACGCAATCTGCATATTATGTATGCGATAAATTAAAGAGGGGCTTACTTGTTATTTTTACTATTAATGTCAGAGATGGATCCTCCGCTTCCGCCCGCAAACGTTGCCGAGATCGGCATAACGTTTGACAAAGCGCCGAATATCAGAATTTTCCGCGCGAATAGCAAATAAATCACAATTATTACGTTTTTGCCGAAAACGACAGAAAAAAAGACGAAGAGTTGTTAAAACTTTTCGTCCTTTTTCTTATTTCATTAATCGTCTTAAACAAGGCTCAAGGGCAATTCCCTCGCGGATGGGGGTATCGAATTTCGTTGAGTAGTCAATAACGTCGCGCACAAACGCTGAGGCGGTGCTGACGGAGGCGGAGAAGCCGTAGCCGTTAAG
>JAZQJQ010000102.1:0-19365 GCA_045541735.1 Eubacteriales bacterium | reverse complement strand
CCATGCTGTTCTACCGCAAGGACATCCTTGCCGACCTCGGTATCGAGGTTCCCAAGACCTGGGATGAGGTGCTTGCAGCCGTTACCGTGCTTCAGGCAAACAACATGCAGATCGGTCTCCAGCGCGACTATGACGTATGGCTTTACCAGATGGGCGGCGAAAGATATGCCGATCACGGTATGCGTACCGGTATCGACAGCAATACTGCACTCGAGGCATTCGAGTACTACTGCCGCTTCTACACCATGTACTCCTTCCCCGCAACCTACGATGCATCCAACCGTTTCCGTACCGGTGAGATGCCTATCGTTATAAGCAACTACACCGCGATGTACAACACTCTTACCGTATTTGCAACCGAGATCCAGGGTCTTTGGGACTTTGACGTAATGCCCGGTTACGTAAGAGAGGACGGAACTTTTGATAACTCTGCAATGGCAGGTATCGGCGCAGTCGTTATGATGAGCGGCTGCGAGAACGTCGATAACACCTGGGAATTTATGAAGTGGTTCGTAGGCCATGAGGCTCAGTCCTCTTACTGCAACCAGCTCATTACCACTATCGGTCCCGCTGCTAAGCACGCTACTGCAAACCGTAAGGCTCTTGCCGATATGGCATGGACCTCCGGCGAGCTCGACGTACTCCTTAAGCAGTTCGACAACATTGCAGTTATCGAGAACCATCCCGGCGGATACATTATGGACAGATACATCGGTTTCGCATTCCTTGATGCGTACAATAAGGGTAAAGAGCCTGTTGAACAGCTCCGCTCTTATATTACAGCTATAAACAAGGAGATCACCAGAAAGCGCGAGGAGTTCGATATGGAGACCCTTGAACTTGGTGAGACACTTGCAAGCCGCGAGGAAAAAGCAAGCCAGAGCGAAGGCGAGTAATTTCCGCTTTGTTACAATTATTAAAAGAAGGAGAAAATGCACATGTCCAAGAAAAGCGAAGCAAAGCGCCCTACTGCCCGTAAAGATATGACGATGGCAGCATGGACATGGAAAGAAATGAAGCGGAACAAAACTGGCTACTTCATGATAGCGCCGTTCATGCTTTTGTTCACGGTCTTCACTGTCTTTCCCGTTGTACTGTCGATAGCATTCAGCTTTACGACGTTTAACCTCCTTGAGTGGCCGGATTTCATCTTTATGGACAACTATATCAGACTGTTCCTCGATGATGATATCTTCATTACCGCACTCAAGAACACCTTGATCTTTGCAGTTCTTACGGGTCCCGTATCCTACATACTTGCCCTGTTTATTGCATGGTTCATCAACGAGCTCAGCCCCAAGCTTCGTTCGCTCGTTACTCTCGTATTCTACGCGCCCTCCATTTCCGGTCAGGTTTACCTTATTTGGAAGACCCTGTTCAGCTCCGATGCGTACGGTATCGTAAATGCAACAATGATCGATATGGGTCTTATCTACGAGCCGATACTTTGGTTCGATAACGAGAAATACACACTTCCGCTTTGCGTAGCGGTCGCGCTGTGGACCTCTCTCGGTACCTCGTTCCTTGTATTTATCGCAGGCTTGCAGGGAATTAACCGTTCTCATTACGAGGCGGCCGCGGTTGACGGTATCCGTAACCGTTGGCAGGAGCTTTGGTTCATCACTCTTCCCGAAATGGGACCTCAGCTTATGTTCGGTTCCGTTCTTCAGATAACCAAGGCTTTCGGTTTCGGTGCAATCGTTACCGACCTTTGCGGTCTTCCCTCGGTCAACTATTCGGCACACACTATAATGAACCACCTCCAAGACTACGGCGGACAGCGTTTTGAGGTCGGTTATTCTTCAACGATCGCGGTTATCCTCTTTATAATGATGGTAGGTTCCAACATCCTTGTAAAGAAGATGCTGAGTAAGGTAGGTAAGTAAGATGGCTAAAGATAAAAAGTTAAGAGTCAGCGGCCATAAAGTTATCCTTAACCGCTCCGCCGGCGGTGACTTCGGTATCTTCTTTATGCTTGCGATCCTCGGCACGTTCATGTTCATTCCTATGTTCTATGTAATATGCCAGTCGTTCAAACCCCTTGACGAGATATTTATGTTCCCCCCTCGTCTCTACGTTATCAGACCTACTCTTGATAACTACTCCGACCTTCTCTCCCTTATGAACGAGAGCTGGGTACCCTTTACCAGATACATATTCAACACTGTGTTCGTATCTCTTACCGGTACCTTCGGTAACCTGATCGTTTCCGCACTTGCGGCATATTCCCTTGCAAAGATCAAGTTTCCCGGACGTAAGTTCTTCTTCCAGCTTATCGTTTACTCACTGATGTTCCATGAGACCGTTACCGCTATCGCAAACTTCCTTACCATGAGTACTCTCGGTCTTATCGATACTCTTTGGGCGAGAATAGTTCCCGCACTTGCAACCTCTCTCGGACTTTACCTTATGAAGCAGTTCATGGAGTCTAACGTTTCCGATGAGATACTTGAATCCGCTCGTCTTGATGGATGCAGCGAGTTCAGAACCTTCCTGCTTATCGCGATGCCTATGGTACGTCCCGCATCCCTTACCCTTATCATTGAGACGTTTAAGGGACTTTGGAATGCAGGTTCCTCCATTTACATCCACAGTGAGCAGCTTAAATCGTTTAACTACGCAATCGGTCAGATCACCGCGGGCGGTATTGCACGTTCCGGTGCGGGCGCTGCAGCTACGGTTATTATGATGATGGTACCGATTATAGTATTTATAATCTGCCAGTCCAACATCATTGAGACTATGGGCTCGTCCGGTATGAAGGATTAAGGGGGTATATAATAATGAAGAAACTTTCTAAAATTATAATTCTTGCCCTCGCTGTTATGATGCTGATACCCTCCTTTGCGGTATCTGCGGCAACTCCTTATCAGACGCACACCTATATGGCTACCGGCCGTAACCCGCTGAACTCTCCCGATGCGTACGTTCCCGTAATCAGCGTTGATGCTGCTTATATGGGCGCTTCCGCATTCGGTGACGTTTCCGACCTGTTTGTAGGTCCCGATAACGAGATATACATCGTTGACTCCAACAAGGGAACTATCGTTGTTCTCGACCGTTACTACAAGCAGATAGGAACTATTCAGAAGTTCACAAACGACCAGGGCGTTCCGGACTCTCTTACCGGACCTAAAGGCGTGTTTGTAAACAACGAACACATTTATATCTGCGATACCAACGCAAACCGTATCGTAGTATTCAACAGAGAGCAGAATGAAGCAGGCGGATACGATTTCGTCCGTATCATTCAGAAGCCAAACTCCGACCTGTTCGGCGAGGATGCTATCTACAAGCCGATAGCTATGGCTGTTGATACTTACGGCAGACTTTACGTTGTATCCTCTTCTACCTATCAGGGTATCATCGTAATGAACCTTGACGGACAGTTTACCGGATTTATCGGTGCACAGCAGGTTTCTTACGATATGCTCACAATGCTTTGGCGCCGCTTTATGACTAAAGAGCAGCTCGAGCAGATGGAGCAGCTCGTATCTACCGAGTTTAACAACATCGCGATTACCGCCGACAACTTTATCTACTGTACCACCAATAACATTGAAGCAGCGGACAGAAGAGCAGCCGTAGGCGCAAAGAACGGTAAGTACTCTCCCGTTAAGCTTCTTAACCCCGCGGGTGACGAAGTCATGACGAGAACCGGCTTCTATGATCCCGGCGGAAATCTTTCCGGTACCTCCCGTATCATCGACGTAGCTGTAGGCCCCGAAGGAACTTGGACCATTATCTCTGAAAATGAGTCTAAGTGCTACACCTACGACTTTAACGGAAATCTTCTCTTCGCGTTCGGTAGTGCCGGCTCTCAGCTCGGTAACCTCAAGAACGTAAAGGCTTGCGCATATCAGGAGGATAAGCTTATTCTTCTCGACTCCAGCCAGAAGAGCTTCACGGTCTACAAGCGCACTGAGTACGGCGATACTCTTATAGCCGCTATCGCTAACACCAATGCCCGTCAGTATGACAAGGCTATCGGATATTGGGAAGAGATACTAAAACGTAACAGTAACTACGATGCCGCTTATATCGGAATGGGTCAGGCTTATTACCGCGAGGGTGAGTACGAGAAGGCTATCGAGTACTTCCAGGCAGCGTATGATACCACCAACTACTCCGAGGCATTCCGTGAGATCCGTAAGGCTTGGCTTTCTAAGTACATCCTCTGGATCCCCGTTGCTGCTATCGCTGTATGCATAGTTGCTGCAAAGTTCTCTAAGTATGCAAAGAAGGTCAACGACAGAACCGCACTCAAGGTTGGAAAGCGAACCTATTGGGAGGAGCTTCTCTACGTTAACCACATCATATTCCATCCGTTCGACGGATTCTGGGATCTGAAGCATGAAAAGCGCGGCTCAGTGCGTGCGGCTTGCACGATTATAGTGTTTGTTATCCTCAGCTTCTTCTATCAGAGCATCGGTAACGGCTACGTAATGAACCCCTTCGGCGCGTACTCTACCATTTTTGCTCAGTTCGTCTCCGTTCTCGTTCCTCTTTTCCTTTGGGTAACTGCAAACTGGTGTCTAACCACTCTGTTTGACGGAGAAGGAAGCTACAAGGACATCTTCGTTGCGACCGGCTATGCACTTGCACCTCTGCCCCTCTTTATTATCGCATCCACCCTTCTTTCCAACGTTGCTACCAACTCCGAAAAAGAGTTCTGCACCCTCCTTGTTTCCATCGGATTCGCTTGGGCGCTGTTCCTTATCTTCTTCGGAATGCAGGTAACGCACGACTATTCCATAGGAAAGAACGTCGTCATCTCTGTGTGCACCGTACTCGGCATGGCCATTATCATGGCTGTATGCTTCCTGTTCGTAATGCTCGTTCAGAAGATGGTTGGATTCGTAACCAACATTGTTGTTGAGCTATCTTACAGAATGTAGAAAGGAGAAGTCATATGAGATTCAACAGATTGCTTGCAGGAATTCTCGCCGTGCTGACCTTTGCCGGCAGCTTCGCCCTTCCTACCTTCGCTGAGGAGACCGACGGACTTCTTACCACCGCGCCCGCTGAGGGTGAAACGGTAGAAGAACCCAAGGGCTTCAAGGGTGAGATCTACGATGAATTCCAGGATTACACCAAGCTTGCTTTTACGACCGTCGAAGCAAAGCTTGACACCATGCAGAAAATGGTTTGGAATGACCGCTACGAGCTCTACGTAGAGCCGTGGACCGGAGAGGTATACTGCTATGATACCGTTACCGGACAGGTACTTTCCACTAACCCCTATGACCTTTACACCACCGGTACTACCGAGAAGAAGAGAATGGAGCTTCTTTCTCAGATCATTATCAAATATACCGATAATACCGGTACAAGTAAGCAGTATACCTCTTACGAGGATGCTGCCGCTATGGAGCAGATCGCAGTTAAGAAGATCAAGGGCGGTGTACGCGTTGAGTACACTATCGGACGTTCTCAGTCCTCCTTCCTTGTTCCCCGAATGATCAGCACCGAGCGTTTCGATTCCCTTATCGCAGCAAACCTTCCCACCGGTGCAGAGTGGCTTGCCAGCGGCCCTGTAGGCTACAGAAACGACTCGCTTCTCGGCTTCAAGGCACGTCAGGTAATATTCAAGTACCTCGTATTTGACCCCACCGATGAGAATAACCCCGAGCGCGTACTTGCGCAGATGTACAACGATTACCCCGTAACCAAAAAGAAGAATCTTCCCATTTACGTGCTTACCTCCGATATCGTTAACCGCGAGCTTCTCCAGCTTGAGGGTTACATCAAGGAGTTCTGCCCAGAGTACACCTTTGAGGAGCTCGAAAAGGACCACCAGGAGACTGAGTACAGCGGTAATACCGTTGAACCCGCACTCTTCAAGCTTGCTCTTGAGTATAAGGTCACCGATACCGGTATGTCCGTCAGCCTTCCCGCTAACGGTCTCCGTTATGACGAGACTAACTACACTCTTGAGGAAATGCAGATCCTGCCTTATCTCGGCGCAGGTGATAATAAGTACACCGGTTACAACTTCCTTCCCGACGGTTCCGGAGCGATCACCCGCTTCGAGGACTACGTTGGAAAGAGCGTAAACCTTGCGGGTGATATGTACGGTCTTGACTATGCATATCTCTCCATCTCCGGCACAAAGTCCCAGACCATGCGTATGCCGGTATTCGGTGTCGTGGAAAATACCACGAAGACCGAGCGCGTTGCGACCACGGTCGAGGTAGACAGAGTGCATGAGGACGGCACCGTAGAAAAGGTAACTCAGACAAATTACGAGAACGTAACGACCAACACCTCCAAGGGCTTCCTCGCTATTATCGAGGAAGGTGACGCGCTCGTATCCATCATGAGCACCAGCGGCGGTACCACCCATAAGTATTATTCCATCATCACTAAGTTCAACCCCCGTCCTAAGGACCAGTACAGCCTTGCAGGCTCTATCAGCGTAGGTTCCTCATCTATGATCACCGTAGTATCCGAGAGAAAGTACGTTGGTAAGCTCACCTATAATCTCGTAATGCTCAACGATGCCGAGCTTGCGGAATCCAAGGGTCTTGATAAATACTATGAGGCATCCTGGGTAGGTATGGCAAAGGCATACCGCGATTACCTTGAGAACAAGGGTATCCTCACCCGTCTCACCGAAGAGACTGCAAAGAAGGATATGCCTCTTTACATTGAGACCTTCGGTATCATTCCCACCACCGAGAAGGTTCTCTCCATGCCCGTTGAGGTCGACGTTGCTCTTACCTCCTTCGAGGATATCAAGACTATGTACGACGAGCTCGCTGCAGAGGGAATTTCCAATATCAACTTCAAGCTCACCGGTTATGCTAACGGTAACATGTACGGCAGACATATGCCCGGTAAGCTCAAGTGGGAAAAGGCTGCGGGCGGCAACGACGGCTTCAAGGAGCTTGTTGCTTATGCAAACGAAAAGGGCTTCGGACTCTATCCCGACTTCAGCTTTACCTCTGTAGCAAGGGACGAGATGTTCGACGGCTTCTCCCTCAAGAAGCACGCGGCTAAGACCATTGACGACCGTTACGTTTACAAGGTAGTATTCGGCGGTGTTACCGATACTCCCACCTATGACGGTATACTCGTTTCTCCCTCCGCGTACGGCGAGTTCTACGAAATGTTCTCTCCCAATTACGCTGAGTACGGTCTTAACAGCATCGCACTCTCCACTATGGGTACCGACCTTAACTCCGACTTCGATAAGGAAGAGCCTTACAACAGAGAGGATACCAAGCTTCTCGTTACTCAGTTCCTTGACAAGGTTGATTCCGAGTATGCAAGCATCCTCGGTGAGGGCGGTAACGCATACACTCTCAAGTATTTCGACCACCTTCTGAACGTATCCCTCGACAGCAGCCGTTACGCTCTTACCAGTGCGGCAGTTCCTTTCGTTGGATTTGTTCTCCACGGTTACATCAACTTTGCCGGCACTCCCATTAACATGGAGGGTGATATCGATTACGCACTTCTCAAGGCTATCGAGTCCGGTTCTTCCATCTACTTCATTCTTAACTACGACAACACCGAGCTTCTCAAGGAAAGCACCTACCTCTCCCGTTACTTTGCCGTTAGATACGACATTACCAAGGACGAGGTCGTAGAGCAGTACCACAAGCTCAACGATGCTATCGGTTCTCTCCAAACCACGCTTATCACCGGTCACGAATTCCTTATGGGTGAGCGTGTTGCCGATGCCGATGAGGTCGAGGCTGACAGAATTGCGGCAGAGAAGCTTGCTGACGAGACCTACGAGAAGCAGCTTGCTACCCTTTATAAGAATGCAGTAAATGACTACCGCAAGAAGTATGAGAACGGCGAGATTCCCGCCGGTACCAAGATCGAGTTTGAGGTACCCGAGAAGGCTCCCGCAGTACCGGTAGTAGGCGGTGCTAAGAAGGATGCTGACGGCAAGGTAATTATTAATGAAAAGACCGGCACCTTTGATTACACCACCACCAAATACACTTCCGATGACGGTTCTATAGTTAAGGTCACCTACGGAGATTCCGTAAGCTTTATCATCAACTACAATAACTTCCAGGTTACTGTATGGGATGCAGACGGTACGGAATACGTGATCGACAGCTATAGCTTCGTTAAGATCAACTGAAAGGAGGACCGATAAATGAATAACGCAACAGCCGTTAAGGCGCCCGTTAAGCGCAAAAAGGTTTCGCTCGATTCCAAAAAAGCCCGCGCAGGTTGGTTCTTCTGTCTGCCGTTTATTCTCGGCTTCGTGCTTATCTACCTGCCGATTATAATCGACTCCATCAGATACAGCTTTTCTCACATAGTTCAGGAAAGAAATCAGACCTACCACCTTGTATTTGTCGGCCTCGAAAACTATCAGAACGCACTTTTCGAGAATCCCGACTTCGTTAAGACCCTTTCAAAAGGTCTTACCGCACTTGCAATGGATATTCCCGCGATCGTTATCTTCTCTCTGTTCGTAGCAATTCTGCTCAACCAGAAGATGTTCGGCCGCGCGGCATTCCGTGCTATCTTCTTCATTCCCGTTATTCTTTCCACCGGTCTTATCGCACAGATCGACGCCAGCAACGCGATGCTCGATTATATGAGCGATCCCGAAGCTTCCATCGATACCGGTGTTCAGGAATCCACTACGTCTCAGATCGTATCGGCGATCGAAATCGAGGCACTGTTTGCCAATATGAAGATAGGCGAAGGCCTTACCGAAACTGTTACTACGATAGTTAACAATATCTTTAACATCGTTAACCGCTCCGGTGTTCAGATGCTTATCTTCCTTGCGGCTCTTCAGTCTATCAGCCCTGCTATCTACGAGTCCTGTAAGATGGACGGTGCTACCGGTTGGGAGACCTTCTGGAAGATCACCTTCCCGATGATAAGCCCGATGATACTTGTTAACGGTATCTACACCATTATCGACTCCTTTACGTCTGAGTCGAATCAGGTAATGAACCTGATAGCTAAGACATCGTCAGACGGTAAGGACGGTAACGTAATCTCGTCTGCGATGGCGTGGATGTACTTCCTCATCGTATTGCTCATAATCGGAATATTTGCGCTGCTTGCGAAGGCGTTCGTCTTCTATCAGCGCAGAGACTAAGGAGGTGTACAAATGAATAACAATCAGAATACAGCTCCTCAGGTCCTTAAAGAGAGCAAGAACAAGATAAAGGTAGATTTTGAGCGTACGCCTCTCCTTGAAAGACTCAAGGCGAAGTTCGGTACCACCTTCTTCCTTACCAAGGTAATATTCTATATCTTCCGTCTTGTGCTCCTTCTCGGTATATCCTACGTAATTCTTTACCCCTTCTTCGCTAAGATCACCGGTTCATTTATGGGTATGGAAGACTTTATCGACGTTACCGTTCTTCTTATTCCTAAGCACTGGACCCTTGATACTTACAAGGCTATATTCGTTGAAAACGAGTATATGACCGCGTTTGCGAACACGCTCATCCTCTCACTTTCCACTGCAGTTGCACAGACTATCGTTTGCGCACTTGTTGGATACGGACTTTCAAAGTTTAAGTTCAAGGGAAATGCGGCTACAATGTTCGCGGTTATCATCTCCATGATCGTGCCTCACGGTACCATTCAGCTTTCTATGTATATGCAGTTCAGATACTTTGACGTGCTTGAGATATTCAATCTTCTCAATCAGTTCGGTATTGCTGATAAGCCTTACATAGCGAATCTCACAAACTCTTACTGGCCTCTCATCCTGCTCTCCGTAACCGGTCTTGCGTTCAAGAACGGACTTTACATCTTTATGATGCGTCAGTTCTACGGCGGCGTTCCCGATGAGCTTGAAGAGTCTGCTTATATTGACGGATCCGGTACTTTCCGCACCTTCTGGCAGATAATCATTCCTCTGTCCATTCCTATGATGGTGACCATTTTCCTGTTCGCTTTCTGCTGGCAGTGGACCGATAACTTCTACACAGAAGTATTCTTCACCAACAACAAGACGATCCTTATGCCCGATATAGTTGATATTCCGCCTTCGCTGACTACAACTTATCAGGGACAGAACCTCTTCTACTCCGCTATTTACAATACTTGCGGAATTATGATAATAGCTCCGCTGGTAATAATCTACCTCTTCTGCCAGAAGTTCCTGGTGCAAGGTATCGAGCGAAGCGGACTTGTTGGTTAATAGACCCTCAAATTGCACACCGGTTTTCCGGTGTGCAATTTTTTTGTATCGTAATGACGGGGAAGGGAAATAATAATGATATATATTATTTCATTGATATACAGAATTTTAATTTAATTGTGTTGACATACTATAATAATAATGATATCATAATTATGATTAATTATATACGTGAGGTCAAATATGGACATTCTTATCCATGGTGCGCAGGATATAACTCTGCCTTTAACTCTTATTTTAACGATTTTCACTTTTGTAGTAATTGCGTTTGGCATTTTGATGGGTGCGTGGCGCGGCATACATCGTTCCTTTATTCGCATCGGAACGTTGATCGTTTCTGCGGTAGCGGCTTTTATTCTTGCGCTTCCTACGGAAAACATTCCGCTCGATGCGCTTCATAAGGTAATCGCCGATGCCGGACTTAATATTCTTCAGTCCACTCCGGCCCTTGAGCATTTGATAGACGGATACGTTCTTGCATTTGCGGCTCCGTTCGTTTTTCTTGTGCTTTTTATTGCCCTTTCGATCATCAGCTATCTTATATATTTGATCCTTGCGTTTACGATCTTTCCCGGCAAGAAGTATAAGGCAAGGGAGGACGGCACAAAACAGCTCAAGCGCCACCGTCTGTTCGGCCTGCTTGTCGGCGGTCTTGCCGCTCTGATCGTAGTAGCGTGTGTAAATCTGCCTTTCTACGGTTTCTCTCATTTCGTTACCGATGACCTCGGAGACGTTCTTGTGGGTGTTGAGGATACCGTTGAGTTTAAGGATACTCACGGTGTTGCGGAGGTTATTAGCGAGTATACCTTCGGATTCAAGCTTTTTAACAAGCTTACTACTGCGGATATGTACGGCTATCACATATCTTTGCACGAAGATGCAAAGGATATTGTGTCTACAGCGATTCACGCGCTTCACGCTTTCCAGATGCCGGTAGTCGATTGGGACGAGCACGCTAAGAGCGATGCTGACTTAGTGTTTAAGAGTCTCAGAAACTCCAAAGCTCTTTCGGTAGTTCTTGCGCTCGAGTCTGCCGTTCTTCACGACGCTCTTCTCGGGGAAGAGGGAATCGAGGGCGTTACCATTCCTGAGGATTTCAAGAGTATAGTGGTTGAGCTGCTTGATAAGCTCTCTCATAATGATACCGAGGAATATCTCGAGGTTATCGATACCGCAGAAGAAGTATTCTTTGTTTTTGTTGACGGTATGCAGCGCAATTCCGTTACCGCGGTAAGCGCAGAGCTTGTTCTCGGTGATGAGAAGATGCTTGCTGATCTGCTTGATTCACTTCTTACCGCTCCTTCATTCGACTTCGCTACAGTTTCACTTCTTGATTACGGTCTTGCTACCATGGTAAAGCAGCTTGGACTCAAGGATGAATTCAAGGTTGATGCTGAGGATTGGGCAACTGCTACTCACGAAGAGCGTGAAGCTGAAGCTAAGTACCTTGCGGAGACCATTCCTCTGATAGTTAAGGTGGTTGAGGATGAAAACGGCGAAAGTAAATTGCAGTTCGGCGGAGCCACCCAGGTAATGAAGCTCAATGACAGCCGTCTTGTCGGTCCTTCTACCAAAAAGGTAGTTCGTACTCTTGCAACCAGTTTTTTGACCAGCCTCAAGAATAATGAGAATAAGCCTTCCGACAGCACTCCTACAGATACTCCTGCCGGAACTCCTACGGATACACCCGTTGATAATCCTTCTGATACCCCTGCAGATACTCCTTCTGATACTCCCGAGCTTCCCGATAGCATTATAGATGCGACCGAAGGAAAGACCCAGGAGGAAGTTATAGATTCCATTCCCGATATCATCGTAGACGGAGGCCTCAGCCAGGAGGTTATTGATGCACTTCCCGATATCGTTAAGGACGTAGAACTTGATGAAGAATCCGTAAATACGCTTCAGGGAGTTGTTGACGAGCTTGCAACAGACGAAACGCTCGTTGAGGCTATCCCCGATTATTTGAAGGACTTCCTTGACAAAAACGGTATCGTGATCAACGGCCAGGGCGCAAATGAAGGCTCTGAGGGAACCGACGATGACGGTAAGACCGACGACGGCAAGACCGACGACGGCACTACTGAGCTTCCCGGCGGCATAGAGATTCCTGACGGCTTTGAGATCCCCGACGGATTTGAGATTCCTGACGGCTTTGAGATTCCTGACGGCTTTGAGATCCCCGACGGTTTTGAGATCCCTGAGGGTATTGTGATTCCCGGTATGAATTAAATTTGGAGGATTTTATGCGTAGGATAACTAGCTTGATTGTTGTGGGACTGATGCTTGTTGGAGTGTTTTCAGCAATCACGGTCGGATCTGCTGCCGAGTTTTCAGCAGTTCAATTTACCGATGTTATTCAGGTCCACACCGGAGGCACTTATCCGCGTATGACTGTACTTCAGAACAGCGCTGTTGAGTGTTACTATCAGTCGGGATTTAAGCGTTCACTTGATAACGGATCAACGTTCACAGACGCGATCAACGTTAACGCAAATGCTGCAACCACGCAGGATGTTGACGGAGTCTCGCACACGCTGAGAAGAGAGAACCACCACGCGCTTGAATTTTCCGACGGAACTATGATGGTTGCTTATCGCAGTCTCTCGAGCAGTGTTACAAATAATAAATTTTATACTTCCATCCGTGTTATGACCAGATCCAATTACACGGGTACGTACGGTAATGAGCAGATCGTTGTAGATAACGTATATACCAGCACATCAGGAGAAAAGCGCGGATATTGGGAGCCGTTCCTTATCCAGCTCGACGATACCACTGTTGCTATGTATTACGCGGATGACCTCACCCCCGGAGATGGCGGCGTTAACCAGTACATAATGGTTGTCCTTTATGATATTAAGACCGGAACCTGGGGAGAGCCTTCTATTGCCGTAAACAAAGAAAAAAATATGGGACGCGAGGGTATGCCTATGGTTGCCCGTCTTACTGACGGCAGCTACGTTATGGCTGTAGAATCTCATTGTCTGCAGGCGTCTCGTAAGTACATATTCTCGGTAAGACTTTGGTTCTCGCAAGACGGATTGAACTGGGATAAAGGGGTAGTTGTCGCTGCTCCCGGTGCTGCCAACTTTATTCCGCAGTTTGCAAGCCTTGATTACTGGTGCGCCGCTCCTTGCGTTACCGTGCTTCCGGACGGAAGAATTGCGGTATCGTATCAGGATAATTATGCAGGCAAGGACAGCAGAACGTATATAAATACGGATAAGACTTGCAACGCAACGCCGTGTATAATCCTTTCAAAGGATAAGGTTACTTATGATAATGCAGGAAGTCTATCGTCATCTACAAGAGGTATTTCATCCTCATTTTCGGAGCTTACTCCTAACTTTAAGGATCATCCTTCTATAAACGACAGCATAAAAAATGATATCTACGGTGTCTGGAACTCAACGTTCTATGCAAACGGATATCTCTACTTCTGTTCCGCGCTCGGATATAATACTTCCACTACCGCTCATACTGCACTCGGTACGTATATCTGCCGTGCGCTTGTGGATGCAAGTGAGATTCCGGATGCAGAAAAGGTTACCGAGAGTTACGGCAAGCTTGAGATAAGCCGTCCCGAGCAGCTGCTGCAGATAATGAACGACAGCACTATGTGGACCAAGGATATAGTGCTTAGAAACGATATCGATCTTTCAAAATCCGTATACGATGCTTCCCGCGGCATCGGGCAGACACCTATCGGATATCTCAACACCGCAAAGTTCACCGGAACCTTTGACGGAAAGGGATGTACCATCAAGGGTCTTAATATCAACAATACCGTTGCAGGTAACAGAACGGGTCTTTTCGGATATTGCGATGGTGTTACCATTAAAAATTGTACGATATACGGCACTGTAAAAAGCAACGGTGAATACTGCGGTGCGTTTGCAGGTTATTCACAGAATAGCCATTACGAAAATCTGACAAGCTACGTCACGGTTAGCGGAACCAATTACGTCGGCGGAATTGCAGGCAGAATGCTCGGTGGAAGTAAGGGCGGAAGTTTTGTTAACTGTGTCAATTTCGGGGCTGTAAGCGGAACCAAGAACAGTGTAGGCGGTATCGTAGGTATGCTTGACACCAATACGGGTGCAGGTGTTAACAGCACGGTCGACGGATGCGTTAATTATGCAAAAGTTAGCGGAAACGGATATATAGGCGGCATTATCGGACAGATAAATCACCTTACTACCAAGGGATGCTACGTATACGTTAAGAATTCCGCAAATCACGGATCGGTCAGCGGAGCGGCAGATACTTCGTGCGCTGCAGGTATAGTCGGACAGATACACACCTCTGCGACCTCAACGAATACATACAACGGTAACGTTGAGATCACATCCTGCGAAAACAGCGGAGCTGTAACCGGAAAAAACTACATAGCGGGGATTGTGGCGAATGCAAATCTTGAAAACAACGGTTCTGTCGTTAAGATCACATTAAGTGAGTGTAAAAATTACGCTCAGATAGGTGATAGCAACGCAGTTTCAAGAGTAGCCGGAATTATCGGAAGGATATTGGGCACAACAGACAGCAGAGGAACAGTTAAGCTCTGCTATAATGAGGGTGATATAGTTTCCGGTGCCGCAGGAAAGGATATGGGCGGTATAATTGCCGTTGCTAAGCATGCTGAGATATTCGATTGCGAGGCGCGCTGTGCTATTACGACGGAAAACACTGCCAAGTCTCAGATCGGCGGTATAGTTGGTTTGACAAATACATACGCATCACTGAAGCGCTGCTATTATACCGGAAATACTGCAATGAACCCCATCGCGGGTAACTCGCCGAGCTGTGAGTCGTCGAGTAACTACTATTACGTCAACTCATCTGCAACGGATCCCGACGGAACCTCCGTGCCGCTTGAAAAAAGCGCGGAAAGCTACAGCGGTATGGATTTTGATAACGTGTGGTATGCTACCGTACTTGGACCGAGGCTCAGATACGGCAAGACCTTTATAAAGGGTGACGTTGACGGAAACGGAACAGTTAATGTTTCGGACGTTATAGTTTTGCAGCGTTACCTTGCGGGTTGGGACGGATATGCGGAATATATCGTGTATGATTCTGCCGACGTATACAATCTCGGAAGCATAGACGTATGTGATTGCATCTCGCTTATAAGGCATCTTGCCGGATGGAGCGGATACGAGACATTCGATAATTAATAATAATTGAGAATGGCTGTAAAACTTGTTTTTACAGCCATTTTCGGAATTATGGATATCTATGAAAGATACAGAGCTTGCAAATTTAATAGCAAAAGCGGCGGCAGAAAAGGGCGGACGGGTCTACTATGTCGGCGGCTGCGTGCGCGATACACTGCTCGGACTGGAGAGCAAAGATATAGATATCGAGGTGCATGGCATCTTGCCCTATGTGCTTGAGAAGATACTTGACGGTGTGGGAGAGCGCATATCTATGGGCGAGAGCTTCGGAATATATTCCGTGAAGGGGTCTTCGCTTGATATAGCAATGCCGCGGAAGGAAAACGTCAGAGGCAAGGGGCATAGGGATTTTGACGTTTTCGTAGATCCTTTTATCGGTGTTCGCAAAGCGGCAATGCGCCGTGATTTTACTGTTAATTCAATTATGCGCGACGTACTTACTGGGGAGATAATTGACCCTTTCGGCGGTGTTTGCGATCTTGAAAAGAGGATTTTGCGCCACGTAAGCGACGATAGCTTTGGAGAGGATCCCCTGCGCGTTTTACGTATGTGTCAGTTTGCTTCGCGCTTGGGTTTTTCGGTTGCCGAAGAAACAAAGGCCATCTGTAAAACTATGGATATTACGGCTCTTTCGCGTGAGCGGGTCGAAGGCGAGCTGAAAAAAGCATTGCTTGCTTCAACGCACCCGTCCGTGTTCTTTATACTTTTGCGTGAGCTTGATATGCTTAGTCCGTGGTTTAGCGAACTTGAACCGCTTATCGGTCTTGAGCAGGATCCTATATATCATGCGGAGGGGGATGCGTGGACGCATACCATGATGGTGCTTGATGCGGCGGCTGAACTTCGCTCACAGGCGGATGATCCATACGGCTTTATGCTCGCTGCGCTTGTGCACGATCTCGGCAAAGCGGTATCTACATTCAGGGAAGGGGACAGAGTCCATTCCTACGGACACGAGGAAAAGGGACTTCCGCTTGTCCGTGCGTTTATCTCGCGTATCAGCGCGGAGAGCAAGCTGATGAAGTACGTTTTGGAGCTTGTTCGTCAGCATATGCGTCCGAATACCCTTGCCTCGTTCAATTCTTCCGTAAAAAAGACCAACGCTATGTTTGATTCGGTTTCCGACCCGATGGCGCTTGTGCTTCTTGCCGCCGCTGATATACGCGGTCAGCGCGGAAGCGGCGTTAAGGGCGAGCATACACAATTTCTGCTTTCGCGGCTTGAAACGTATCGCGAATATATGTCGCGCCCCTACGTTACCGGCAAGGATCTTATAGACAACGGCATAAAAGAGGGTGAGAGTTTTTCGCGCCTTCTCGGATATGCGCACAAGCTCCGCCTTGCGGGAGTAAGCAAGGAAGACGCATTAAAGCAGACGCTTTCTCTTGAAAGCAAAAAATGAGGAAATGATATGAAGCTTTTGATTAACGGCATTATAAAATTCGTCTGCGGATTTTTGCTTATCGGCCTTATGCTTTTTTTGCCCGCGGGAACCTTTGATTATCCCGGCGGATGGCTGTTTACTGCTCTTTTGTTTATTCCCGTTTTTGTAATCGGAGTTGTGCTTTATATTAAAGCGCCGGATCTGCTTGCAAAGCGGCTTGACGGTAAGGAAAAGCAAAATGCGCAAAGCTCGGTAGTGGCACTCTCGGGTCTCGGTTTTATTGCGGGGTTTACGGTCTCTGCGCTGGATTTCCGCTTTGGTTGGTCGCACGTACCTGCGTGGCTTACGGCTACGGCTTCCGTGCTGTTTGTTGCATCGTATGCTCTTTATGCCGAGGTAATGCGCGAAAACGCATACCTCTCCCGTACCGTTAAGGTCGAAGAAGGGCAAAAGGTCGTTTCAACGGGATTGTACGGTATCGTCCGTCATCCGATGTATTCCGCAACTATCCTTATGTTTATGATGATCCCGCTCATCCTCGGCTCTTTTTGGGGACTGCTTGCGTTTTTACATTACCCCGTGCTTATGTGCTTACGTGCGGTAAATGAGGAAAAATTGCTTTCCGCGGAGCTTGAGGGATATGAGGAATATAAAAACAAAGTAAAATACAGACTAATTCCGTTTGTTTGGTGATTGGAGTAGAACATGTCCGTAATTACGGCAAAAACAAATGATTTCGGAAACGGTCCCGTATGGCGGAGGATCGTCGATCAGGCGATCCCGCTGACTGTTGCGCAGCTTGTTCACCTGCTTTACAATGTGGTCGACCGCATATATCTCGGCCATATGGAGGAGGGGGACGGACTCGCTCTGACGGGTGTGGGACTTGCTTTCCCCGTAATAACACTGATAATGGCTTTTACCGCGCTTTTCGGCAACGGCGGTGTTCCGTTGTTTTCAATGGCACGCGGTGCGGGAGATAACGAAAAAGCCGGGAAGATACTAGGTAATTCCTTTTGCTTACTGCTTTCAAGTGCAGTTGTGCTTACAGTTTTTGGTTACGCTTTCCACAGACCTTTGCTGTTTGCATTCGGTGCAAGTGAAGAAAGCTTCGTTTATGCGGGACAGTATCTTCGTATCTATCTTGCGGGCACAGTATTTTCAATGCTCACAACGGGTCTTAACGGATACATAAACGCGCAAGGACGTCCGCGTATCGGGATGCTTTCCGTGGTTATCGGTGCCGCTGTCAATATAGCGCTTGACCCGATCTTCATATTTGTGTTTGATATGGGTGTAACAGGCGCGGCTCTCGCAACGGTTATAAGCCAGGCGTTTTCCGCTGTGTGGGTGCTGTCGTTTCTCTTAGGCAAGAATGCGCTTGTAACGATAAAAATGGAAAACGTGCGTGTTGATTCGGATATAACGAAGGGAATCGTGAAGCTCGGTACCGTTAACTTCATAATGCAGGGCACAAACTTTTTAGTCCAAGCTGCAAGTAATTCAACACTGTATGCGTTCGGCGGAGATCTCTACGTCGGCATTATGACTGTTACAACCTCTGTGCGTGACATATTTATGCTTCCGGTAAGCGGTATGGTAAGCGGTGCACAGCCGGTTATCAGCTTCAATTACGGCGCTAAAAAATACCGCCGTGTTATAACCGGTATAGATTTTAATACCGTTGTCGGCTTTGCATATACGTTGTTTGCGTGGATGCTTATACTGGCTTTTCCCGCCTTCTTCTTCGGAATTTTTTCCGATAAGGCGGAAATGCTCGCGCCCGGCGCCCAAATGTTGAAGATATATTTCTTCGGTTTTGTGTTTATGGCATTGCAGTTTGCCGGCCAATCTACCTTTCAGGCGCTCGGGGATGCTAAGCACGCGATATTCTTCTCCCTGCTTCGCAAGGCGGTTATCGTAGTGCCGCTTACGCTTATTCTCCCTCGCCTCGGCTTTGGCGTTGCGGGCGTGTTTATGGCAGAACCCGTTTCAAATCTGATAGGCGGCACGGCAAGCTATCTTACAATGCGTATGACCGTTTACCGCAGGTTGAAAAAAGAGATAAAAGAATGAAAGAAGGCGGCTTTTGCCGCCTTCTTTCATTCTTTTTTATCGGTCAGTGCCGCAATGGCAACCGGAATTGAAACCATAAACGGATAAACGTAACGCAAAAGCGCGATAGGAGAGAACATTTGCATCAGCCAGCTGAGCAAAAGAAATGCTGTAACGCAAAGCGCTGTGCGGTTGCGTTTGATAACGGAAGCGGCAAAGAGTATAAGCGTTGCCCAGAGGTATACACCCGGCTTATATATAAGCGCGCTTATCGGCTCTGCCTCAAATTGTGTTTCTTTCGCTATTGCAACGTAGTGCTCGCGCATCTGAGGCCATAGGTCATATCTTTTTATAACGATATCTGCCGTTACCGGCTTTATGATAGTTTCAATGTACTCGTGCCACGTGCGTGCATCGGGATATTGCATTGCGGGATACCAATATCCAATGTTCAGTCCGAGAAATGCTTTAAAATAACACCCGGAGTGCTTTACACCGAGTTTTAACCAAAGACGTATAAAATCACTGAAGTTGTTTTCAAGGTAGGTGCGGTCAACGTAGTTTTTTATCTGATCCGCAAGGCGTGAGAAGTCGGATCGTAGCCA
>JAZQJQ010000101.1:0-9777 GCA_045541735.1 Eubacteriales bacterium | reverse complement strand
GACCGTTGTCCTTGGCTCTGCAGCGGGGAATGACATTGTTGACAGTAACGGTTCTGTAACGCTTACCTTCAGAAGTTATATGGAAAATGCGCTTTCTGAGAACAGGTATTTTGTCGGAACTTACGACCCGAATTCCTCCGTAGATGGCGTAAATCGGTACGATTTTGCCGGCAAATACCTTACCGTTAACAGAGATACAAAGATAACCGTTATCTGTAAGGACGGTATAAAGAGCTATACCGGCAACGTTCCTGCTACGGGCGATTTCATTAGTCTGGTTGAATCAGATAACGCCGTTGTTCTCTCCCTCTCTACCGAGGAGATCATAATCGTCAACCTTGATGCAAGATGTAACGAGGTTGTAGGTATTACCCAAAATCCGACAACAAGTGCAAAAGGCGGCTGGTACTCTCTCACGTGGAAGACTGACTACATAGGTATGACCTATGTGGCTACTAATGAAATTATGTACTTCAACTATAGGTTCGATAATATGCTCAATCTTGATACTATGGAGATGGAGAGCGTCGTTATATCTTCTACGGAATACTACTCAGATCCCGCGATTGCCATCTTCGGCGACAAGTGGCTATCAAAAAACGGCAGTTCTACCGTTATGGACTCTACTACTATCAGCGCTTCTAACAGAAAACCTATGGGTAACGGCAGAAAGAACGTAAGTATGTACAACATCTACTACGTCGGTGCCGGACTCGGTGACGGCATTCTAAACTCTTCGATATACTCCTGGGGTCTTGCGCGCGGCTGGAACGTTGGTGTTGTAAAGGACATCGTTCAGGCAACAAAGACCGTTGCGGGTGATCCCAATACTTTGGTGATTGAGAACGTTGAGCTGGTTGTTGCGGATGAGGGGTTTGTTGTCTGCGACGGTAATGCAAACATGGATATCAATTCCGTAGTAAGCTACTCGACTATGCTTATGAACCAATCTATCGCCTCCATTAAGGACGAGTTCCTGAATATTTCTTACGACAATACTGCCGGCTACAACAATAAGATGCTGAAAAATGCTAATGATGCCAACAGGTCTGCTGAGCTTGTTCTTTATAAGCTTGATGAAAACGGTGTATGCACTATTTTTGTTAATTTCTGTGATGGTATCAATTCCGGCAACACTGTGATAACAGATGCTATGTCATGCAATATCAAGGCTCCTGAAACCGAGTATAATGAGGTGTTCAAGGACGGCTGGTATACCCTTACCTGGAACACGAAGTACGTAAGTGTATCCGCAAAGGTTATTGACGGCTTGCCGTACTATAACTACAAATTTGAGAATATGCTCAATCTGGACACAATGATGCCTGAGACCGTTGTTATTTCTTCAAGGACTTACTACGCTGATCCCGCGATCGACCTTTTCGGCGACAAGTGGATATCCGGTAACGGCAACTCTACAGTTATGGATTCCACCACACTCGCTTCCGGCGGCAGGCCCAACACTTCAGCTAATCTGACGATGTACGACGTATACTACATCGGCTCGGAGCTTGGAGACGGCATAGTGAGATCTTCTATCTACTCTTGGGGCATTCATCGCGGCTGGAGCGTCGGTGTTGTAAAGAACATCGTTCAGGCCAATAAAAATGCAAATAACCCCGTGGAGGGCGATCCCCATACTCTGGTAATTGAGAACGCGGTTCTTACGGGTGTTGACGGCACCGGTTACACAGTTGACCTTGCCGGCGACGACACTCTTGACGTAGATATTGTTATAAGCTACTCCATCAATGTTATGAATCAGTCAGTTAATTCCAAGGAGGACGAGATCAAAAACATATCTTATTCCGATACCACCGGATATCAGAACAAGCTAAAGACTTCTAAGGAGCTTGTTCTTTATAAGGTTGATGATAATGGCATTTGCACCGTGTTTGTAAATTTCAATGACGGTATTAACGCTGCTACTGCCGTAATTACGGATACTATGGCAACGAGCGGCGCTCACGGATTTGCAAATATAGTAAGTGAGTCGGCTCTCAAATATCCCGCAACGTGTACCGCCCCCGCTGTTTATTACAAGAGCTGTCCCGTTTGCGGTGCCATCAGAACCGATGACGTGTTCATATACGGCGAGAAGCTTGAGCACGATTTTACTGCGGAGACAGTGAAGGACGAGGCGCTAAAATCCGCAGCAACCGAGTACTCAAATGCGGTTTATTATAAGAGCTGCTCAGATTGCGGACACGTAGGAACGACTGATGTTTTCGAATGTGAAACCTTGAACGTTGATGAGCTTTTTGAAGATTACGTTGAGCTGTGCTATGACAACTTCGGCGAGTTTTCTTCCGTTGAAGAAATAACCTTTGAGAGATTCTGGACTGCTATTTCCTACAAGTACCGTACAACTTACGAAGATTACTCGGAGACCGATGAAAACGGCCAAAGGACGCTTTATATTACTTTCAAATACGATGTAAATGCAATGATTTCCTTTGCTGCGAACGTACTTAATGCCGAGTATGATTTTTCAAAGATCATCGAAAGAAACAAAGAGTATGTGAACGGTACGTCTTTCAGAACCGATACGTATACTTATGACACCGCTGCCGGAGTAATAACCTATGAGATCGTTACCAATATCGGCGGCAAAGGCGGTCCGGGAGAATTCTATTACGTAGTCAATTACGGCGGATACACCGAAGATGATGGCAGTTTTGTTATCAAATATTCGGTAGACAAGATCGAATTTGAAACCAATGCCTATGTTTCAACCGCGAACTACGAGGTGAACGTAGAAAAGAAGCTCGGCAGTTACGTCATTCTGAGCAATCAAACGGTTACCGAGTAATTTTAGTTTCTGTACAGCAATAAAAAAAGACCTGCCGAAAAGCATATTGCTTCTCGGCAGGTTCTTTTTGCGTTAAAAATCCGTGCAGGGCTTTACGTACTTGATGCTTATATCCTTCTTTGCCTCTTCGTTTATTACCACTTTGGCAAGCTCCTCTGCCATCATTTCGTTAAAGATGCTGTCGATAAGGCGCTTTTCGAAATCTTCAAAGAAGTCGGCGTTTTCATCCTTTTTGTAGGCATCCTTTTCGGTGCTCAGACGGCGCATAAAGTACACACCGTATGAGCAGTCGATCCTCTTTATCTCGCCGGGAGACATTTTCAAAACTGCATCCAGTACTGTTTGGTCGTATGGCATATCGGCATAGAAATAATACCCGTTTTTGTACACTTCGCTTGCGGGATCCTCGTTATACTGCTCGCGGAGGACGTTGAAATTTTCGCCGTTTACGGTCTTTTCTATCTCGGCTGCCTTGGCAAGCTGAGCATTGCGTTCTGCCTCCGTGTAGGGAATCTGATAGCTTCCCGTATCATCGTAGATGTAATTTCCGTTTTCGTCGGTGTTAAGGCCGAACTCGGTCGAAACGTAGATGAAATCCGCTTTTGCGTAATCGGTTCTGCAGAAGTTTTCAAGCGATTCTTCGGTGAGCTCGGGCTTAATGAAGTTTTCCGCGTAAAACTCGTAAAAAAGGCTTGCTTTGGTCTCTATAATATAGATATCGCGCAGCATATTGTAGTTTACGCCGAACTGTGCTGCCATTCCGTTAAACACGCTCTTGCTGCCGTCGGCAAGCTCTTTTACAAGCAGTTCAAGCTCCGCATCTACGGAATCGAGGACGGATGAAGGCAGCTTCAGTCCGTATACGTCGCAAAGATATTCGCTGACGAGAAAGTTCTTTATCGCATCGTCGGAGATATCTGTCATTACCTCTGCGGCTGTCCTGCCGTCTGCCGAGATAACGGAATCGTAGTATTCTTCGCTGTCCTCAACGTCGGTATAATTGTAGATGAAATTTGCTTTAAAACGGGAAAGCCAGTAGGTATAATAATTTTCGCTTACGATGTAATCATTATAGGTCATAATTGCCGTTTCCTTGCCGCAGGATGGCAGGGAAAGCACGATGCATACCGCACACAGACTGAGTGCGATCAGCTGTAAGAATCTTTTTTTCATAAAAACCGCCTTATTTTTTTATGGAGCTTTTTGATTGCTTAATTCGCTCCTCGTCATTCTCGAGCGAAGGATCTGAGGAAAATGCCGTAGCGAAAGATCTTGAGCGAATCAAGCAAACGATCATTCTTCGCCGGTTACTTGAAGTGCGTAAGTCTCAAGCAGCTTTTGCGCCGCTTTTAACGCAGCCATTTTTTTCGGTATCTGCACAAATACGCGGGATGGCTCGCCGGGTGCGGCGCGCAGACGGAAATCGGGAAGGGCATGGAACATATTTACCCATGCACCCGCGTCAAGATCGGGAATATGGAATATCAGCTGTCCCTCGCGCTGCTCAAGCCTGGTAAAGCCGAAGCGCTGGCACGCCGCCTTTATAAGCGCGATGGCTATGAGGTTTTCAACAGCCACTGGATATTCACCGTAGCGGTCAAGCAGTGCGTCCGCAATATCATCTGCATCCTCGTCAGTGCGTATGGTGGCTATGTGCTTGTATTGTTCTATGCGCTGTCCGGGAGATGGGATGTAGCTTTCGGGGATGTAGGCATCTACGCGCAGATCGATGGAGCATTCAGCTTCCTTTTCCGGTTTTTCGCCCTTTTCCTCCAAAACAGCTTCTGAAAGCAGCTTCATATAAAGATCGTATCCCACTGCATCAAGATGACCGTGCTGTTCGGCGCCCAGCATATTGCCTGCGCCGCGTATCTCAAGGTCTCTGAGCGCAACACGGAAGCCTGCACCGAACTGTGCGTATTCCCTTATGGCATTTAAGCGTTTTTCGGCTATTTCGGTAAGTGCCTTGCCTTGACGGAAAGTAAAGTACGCAAATGCGCGTCTACCTGAGCGCCCCACCCTGCCGCGGAGCTGATGAAGCTGCGAAAGACCGAGTCTGTCGGCATCCTCGATGATAAGCGTGTTTGCGTTCGGCACGTCAACACCCGTCTCAATAATGCTTGTGCAAACGAGAACGTCTATTTCTGCATTTACAAGCGAGCGCCAAACGTCCTCTACCTCGTCCTTATCCATCTGACCGTGCGCAACGGCGACCCTTGCGCCCGGTACTCTTTCGGCAATTCGGGCGGCTATGCGGTTTATGGATTCCGTGCGGTTATAAAGGTAAAATACCTGACCGCCGCGCGAAAGCTCGCGCCTTATTGCATCTTCAATAATGAGATCATCATATTCAAGCACGTAGGTCTGTACCGGCTGGCGGTCGCCCGGCGGCGTGTCGAGTATAGACATATCCCTGATGCCGCCTATCGCCATGCTGAGCGTGCGCGGTATAGGCGTAGCCGAGAGCATAAGCACGTCAACTCCGCTCGCCGCTTGTTTTAAGCGCTCCTTTTGCGCAACGCCGAAGCGCTGTTCCTCGTCTATAATTACAAGTCCGAGGTCTTTAAACTCCGCCTTGCCGTAAAGCAGGGTGTGCGTGCCCACGATAAGGTCAATATCTCCGCGTTTTAATTTGCGGAGTATTTCCGCCTGCTGCTTGGGTGTGCGGAAACGGGATATCATTTCAATGCGTATGGGAAAATCACGCATTCTTGCGATCGCGGTGGAATAATGCTGAAAGGCAAGTATGGTAGTGGGACAGAGCAGTGCTACCTGCTTTCCTGCCTCTATTGCCTTGAATGCCGCGCGGAACGCAACCTCCGTTTTTCCGTAACCAACGTCTCCGCAAAGTAGGCGGTCCATCGGGTGCGGCTGCTGCATATCCTCCTTGATGTCAAGGATAGCGTCTATTTGCGAGTCGGTCTCCTCATATTCAAATGCAAGCTCGAACTCGCGCTGATAGTCGTCATCCTTGGGAAAGGCAAATCCCGGTAGGCGCATACGTTCGGCATAAAGCTTTATAAGCTCCTTTGCCATATCGCTTACAGCGCTCTTGGCACGGCTCTTTGCGTGCTTCCATTCGGCACCGCCCATCTTTGACAGCTTCAGAAGTCCGTCATCGGAATGTGCGCCGATGTATTTTGATACCATATCAAGCTGAGAAGTGGGGATGAACAGTTTATCCTTGCCTGCGTACTGAATGTTGATATAGTCCTTAGTAACTCCGTCCACAGTTAATTGCTGTATGCCGAGATACCGGCCTATTCCACAGTTTTCGTGAACGACGTAATCGCCCACCTGGAGGTCTGCGTAAGAGGTAAGCTTTTTAGTATCTCCGCTCTTGCCTTTTCGCTTTCCCCGTCGAAGGGAGCCTTTTTTTGTTTCTCCGAGCGATGCAAGGGAAATGAATATAAATCTTGCAGAGGTAAGCTCAAAGCTCTCGGCTCCCGGCAGTACTGTGAGGTAAACGACGTGCGGTACGATAGCGGAGCAATCAAGATTTCCGTCCGGTATAACGGAGACGGCAATATCCTTTTCCCGCAGCATAGTGCCGAGCACCTCGCTTTCGTGTGAGGATGCGGTGGCGATAACTATGCGGTACCCTGTTTTTAAGTAATCATCGATATCTGCAAGGATAAGCTCCTTGTTTCCGGCAACGGAGCCCGAGCGGCAATTCAGGGTAAAAAGTCCGCCTTGGCCTTTTCCTGAGGAGGAGACAAAGCTGTCAAGGAACACCACGGCGCGGTCATCCAGAAATTTGTTGAGGTATCCTTCGTCCTGCATAAAGCTTGCATATTTCGGGTCGATAGTCCCGGATTCAAGCAGGGCGGTAATGTTCTCGCGCTCGCGCCAAAGTGCGGCATCAAGCTGCTGGCGCATTGCGTTCTTGCCGCAGACGATAACCGGACGGGAACGGTCAAAATAATCCGTCAGTGTGCTTTTTTGAGGGTAAACAAGGGTGATATATTTGTCTGCAAAGTCGATGGGCATTCCGCTTTCAATTGCTGTAAGCTCGCTTGAAAGCTCCTTTTCGCCCTCGGCGGTCTTTGCTTTCTTTTTGAGATTTGCTACGGACTTGCGTATCTTTTCCGTTATCTCCGGGGTGAGCAGAAGCTCACGCGCGGGGGAAACGAACAGCTCAACGCGGTTTTCCTCGGTGCGCTGTGTATCGGGGTCGAATATACCTATGCGGTCTATCTCATCGCCGAAAAACTCTATACGAAAGGGGCGTATGTCGCCTTCAAGGGAGAAGGAAGGAAATATGTCGATGATACCGCCTCTGCGCGCGTATTGACCGGGCGACTCAGTCATCTCGCACTTTACGTAACCGAGCATAAGCAGGGCGTTGTCAAGAGATGCGGGGTCAAATTCCATTCCCGTTTCCAGCTTAAAGCCGGAGAGGGCAAGTATCTCGGGCGGCATAGTATAGCTTACGGCATCTCCTGGGACGGCTATTACTGCGTCAAGCTCGCCACGCTTCAGGCGGAGAAGTACTTTAAGCCTCTCGTACTCAGAGGTACGGGAGGCGGCGATGTTATAAAGCACCGGCTCTCTGCCGGGGAAAACGGCTGCGCGCAGTCCGCAGGCGTTCATTCCGCCGCATATCCTTGCCGCTTCACGTTCCGTGCCCGCAAGGATCAGAACGGGCCCCTTATCCTTTGCTATTGCGCAGCAAAGCGCAGTGTCTGCGCCTCCGCAAACGCCCGTCAGATACAAGGGGAGGCGGTTCGGCGAAGCAAGCTCGGTATCAATGGCCCTTACGAGCTTCGCATAGGTGTTATCAAGTCTTATTCCGTCGTATATCATATTTAACCGTTCTTGCCGGTACCGTTAAAGCGCGCCATCGCAGCTTCCGTGTCTCCGGCGAATATAAGAGGCAGAGCGTCCGCGGCGCATTCAAGGCAGGAAAAAAGAGCTTTTTGCTCGTCAGCGGTGAACTTGGAAAGCACCCAGTCGGACATATCGTATTTTTCGGGTTTTTGACCTGCGCCGAGACGTATGCGGGGGAATGCATCGGTGTTGAGATGCGTTATTATGCTTCTCAGGCCCCGTTGTCCGCCGTCCGAGCCGCTTTTGCGGATGCGCATTCTGCCGCATTCAAAATTGATATCGTCGCAGATGACCGTAACGTCATCGGGGTCGAGCTTATAAAAACCAAGTGCCTCGCGCACCGCCTCTCCGGAGTTGTTCATATAGGTCTGCGGCTTCATAATAAGCGCACGCACACCTCCGATGTTTGCCTCCGAGCAAAGTGCCTTAAAGCGCAATTTCCAAGGGGAGGCATTGTATTTTTGGTATAGATAATCTGCACAGATAAAGCCGCAGTTGTGGCGCGTGAGCGTATATTCCGCGCCGGGATTGCCGAGGCAGGCAACGATTTTTGTAACGGGAGCGTGGCATGTACTTCCGCTCTCTATCTTTTTAAACAGGTCAAAAATATCGGACATTTTAACTCCTTGAACAGCACAAATCGCCACGGGAAGACCCGCGGCTGAGTTTTAGATGATTTCATTGCTTATATGATACTACAAAACCTTGGAAAACGCAAGTTTTTTTAGAAAACGGATGGAATTTTTCGCCGCGAGGTTATGGTAAAAACGCACTTTTTCGCAAAATCGTAACGAGAAGCCTTTTTAAAATGAATATCAATGATAAAAAGTTTATATTTTGGTAAAAATATCTTAAAAAACTATGGAAATTCCAAAAAACCCGTGTTATAATATGGGGTGCTGGAAAAAATAATGAAGTATATAAAATTTTGGAGGTTTTAACATGGCTAAAAAGTATTGTTATCTCTTTACCGAGGGTAACGCCAACATGCGTGAGATCCTCGGCGGTAAGGGCGCTAACCTTGCTGAAATGACCAATATCGGTCTTCCCGTTCCTCAGGGCTTCACAATTTCTACCGAGGCCTGCACCCAGTACTATGAGGACGGCCGTCAGATCAATGATGAGATCATGGCTGAGATCATGGACTACATCGTAAAGATGGAGGAGGTTACCGGCAAGAAGTTCGGCGATCTCGAGAATCCTCTTCTCGTTTCCGTTCGTTCCGGTGCACGCGCATCCATGCCCGGTATGATGGATACCATCCTTAACCTCGGTCTTAACGAGGACGTTGTAGAGGTCATGGCTAAGAAGTCCGGCAACGCTCGCTGGGCATACGACTGCTACCGCAGATTCATTCAGATGTACTCCGACGTTGTTATGGAAGTCGGCAAGAAGTACTTTGAAGAGCTTATCGATAAAATGAAGGAAGAGAAGGGCGTTAAGCTTGACGTTGAGCTCACTGCTGACGACCTCAAGGAGCTTGCAAATCAGTTCAAGGCTGAGTACAAGGCTAAGATCGGTACTGATTTCCCCTCCGACCCCAAGGAGCAGCTTATCGGTGCTGTTAAGGCTGTATTCCGTTCTTGGGATAACCCCCGCGCTAACGTATACCGCCGCGATAACGACATCCCCTACTCTTGGGGTACTGCCGTAAACGTACAGGCAATGGCGTTCGGTAATATGGGCGATAACTGCGGTACCGGTGTTGCATTTACCCGCGATCCCGCTACCGGTGAAAAGAAGCTTATGGGTGAGTTCCTCACCAACGCACAGGGCGAGGACGTTGTTGCAGGCGTTCGTACTCCTATGCCCATAGCTGAGATGGCTAACAAATTCCCCGCAGCCTTCGAGCAGTTCAAGAAGGTTTGCGAGATCCTTGAAAATCACTATCACGATATGCAGGATATGGAGTTCACCATCGAGAATGAGAAGCTCTATATGCTCCAGACCAGAAACGGTAAGAGAACCGCTCCCGCAGCTCTCCAGATCGCTGTTGACCTCGTTAACGAGGGTCACAAGACCAAGGAAGAGGCTGTTCTTATGATAGACCCCAGAAACCTTGACACCCTTCTCCATCCTCAGTTCGATGCTAAGGCTCTCAAGGCTGCTACTCCTATGGGCAGAGGCCTCGGCGC
>JAZQJQ010000100.1:0-31883 GCA_045541735.1 Eubacteriales bacterium | reverse complement strand
AGAACGACATGGCTACGATCCGACTTGGCGCGTGGCGAAGGATCTGCGGCTTGATTTACTTTGCGCCGTATTTAAGTGCTAAACTCAGCGGGGACAGAAAAATCACGGAGGAAATTCAAAGTGTTTGAAAATTACAAGGTTTATCATTACACCTTTGCAGGCAGACCTCTTTCCGTTGAGATGGGAAAGATGGCAGGCCTTGCAAACGGCTCCTGCCTTGTTCGCTACGGCGACACTGCAGTTCTTGCATGCGCTACCGCAAGCGCAAGACCCCGCGACGGCATCGACTTCCTTCCCCTCAGCGTTGATTTTGAGGAGAGACTTTACGCAGTAGGCCGTATTCCCGGCAGTTACTTCAAGCGTGAGGGTAAGCCCACTGAGAAGGCTATCCTTGCTTCCCGCGTTATCGACCGTCCCATCCGCCCCCTTTTCCCCAAGGATCTCAGAAACGACGTTAACCTTTCCCTTACCGTTCTTTCCGTGGACCTTGATTGCTCCCCCGAGATCACCGCTATGCTTGGTGCATCCATCGCGCTCTCTATCTCCGATATTCCGTGGAACGGACCTATCGCAGGCGTATTTATGGGTCTTGTTGACGGCGAGCTCGTTGTTAACCCCACCCTCGCACAACGCGAAAAGAGCGATCTTGAGCTTACCGTTGCAGGCTCTGCTAAGAAGGTAGTTATGATCGAGGCAGGCGCAAATCAGGTAGACGACGACAAGATGTTCGAAGCTATCATGAAGGCGCATGAGGAGATAAAGGACCTTCTCCAGTTCGTTGACGGCATCATTGAGGAGCAGGGCAAGCCTAAGTTCGAATACGAGCACCATGAGGTAGACGAGGAGCTGTATAACAAGATCTCCGAGTTCTGCATCGATGATGTCCGCGTTGCTCTTGATACTGACGATAAGAACGTTCGTGACGATCGTATGAAGGTCATCACCGATAACGTATACGCAAAGTTTGACGAGGAGTATCCCGACAGCCATCCGATGATGGACGAGATCCTCTACAAGATCCAGAAGTTCGTTGTACGCCGCTGGCTCCTTGACGAGCACAAGCGTGTAGACGGACGTGCTCTCGACCAGATCCGTCCCCTTGCAGCTGAAGTAGGCCTCTTTAACCGTGTTCACGGCTCCGGTCTCTTCACCCGCGGCCAGACCCAGGTGCTTACTATGGCTACCCTCGGTCCGATCAGCGAGGCTCAGCTTCTTGACGGTATCGACGAAGAGCTTGAGAAGCGCTATATGCACCACTACAATATGCCCGGCTACTCTGTAGGCGAGGCTAAGGCAAGCCGCAGCCCCGGACGCCGCGAGATCGGCCACGGTGCGCTTGCTGAGCGTTCTCTCGTTCCCGTTCTTCCTTCCGTTGAGGAGTTCCCCTATGCTATCCGTCTCGTTTCCGAGGTCATCAGCTCTAACGGCTCTACCTCCCAGGGTTCCGTTTGCGGTTCTACCCTTGCACTTATGGATGCGGGCGTTCCGATCAAGGCTCCCGTTGCAGGTATCTCCTGCGGTCTTATCACCGAGGGCGACCGTTGGATGACTATGATAGACATTCAGGGTCTTGAGGACTTCTACGGAGATATGGACTTCAAGGTAGCAGGTACTCACAAGGGTATAACCTCCATTCAGATGGACCTCAAGATCGACGGTCTTACCCCCGAGATCATCCGCGAGGCTCTCGCCGTTACCCACAAGGGCAGAGATTACATCATCGACGATATTATCCTCAAGGCGATCGAAGCTCCCCGTGCGGACGTTTCCGAGTACGCACCCAAGATGCTTTCCATGAAGGTACATCCCGATAAGATCCGCGAGATCATCGGTACCGGCGGAAAGGTAATTCAGAAGATCTGCGCTGATACCGGCGCTAAGGTGGATATCGAGGATGACGGATCCGTATTTATCTCCGCTGTAAACCGCGATGCGGCTTACAAGGCTAAGGAGATAATCGACGGAATCGTATTCGTTCCCGAAGCAGGCGTTACCTATAACGGTACCGTTACCAGGATCATTCCGATCGGCGCTTTCGTTGAGATAGCTCCCGGCAAGGAGGGAATGGTCCACATTTCCAAGCTTGCTCCTACTCGTACAGAAAAGGTTGAGGACGTTGTAAACGTTGGCGACAAAGTCAGAGTTAAATGCCTCGGCTTTGACGAAAAGAACAGACTCAACTTCTCCATCAAGGACGCAGACAAATAAACCGTTCTAAATTAACCTAAGGCGGAGTACACGGCGCCGCCGTGTACTCCGCTGATCGTTTTGTGGAGGAAATTATGCAGAATTACAAAGATTACAATAATGCACCGAGAAGACAGAATAATGCCATTCTCGTTCTGCTCATCATACTCGTTTCCCTTGTGCTTATCGTTGCCGTTACCGGCATTGTTTATATGCTCAAAAACCCTGCGGGAACTCAGCCTCCCGCGGTAACCACGGATTCCGCGGTCACTACCGACGCGCCGTCCGCGGAAGGCACCAACGAGCCGCCCGTTACCGATGCGCCCGTAACGGATGCGCCCGTTGCCGATGAGCGCGGAATAACCTTTATCGGCACTCCCGTTGCAAGCAAGCAGATCTATATGGGCGATCTTATCCTCGTTAACGGCGATCATCCCTATGATTTTTCCGCAAACTCTGCAATCACCGCATCTGTTACGGATCTTTATCCTATCTGGATGGATTGGCCGCTTTATAACTACAAGGTGGTGAACTCTTCCCTTAAAACCACAAGGCGCGGGGTGGAGCTGATAAATCCTCTCTTCGATGCATTCCTTAAAGAAACTGCGGCGGATCTCGGCGCTGATCTTGCAAGCGAGGATTCCATCAATAAGATAGGCATAAACGACTATATGCTCACCAGCTTTTACCGCGATATGACGGAGCAGGAGGATACCCTCAAGGAGATGATAGACAAGTACGGCAGCGAAAGCGCCGCACTCCGCTATTGCGCACTTCCCGGCTACAGCGAGCATCACACCGGTCTTGCCTTTGACTGCAAGATATATACGGACGACGGTATCTCCTATACCCTGGGCGACGAGAAGACGCCCGTGCTTTACAACTGGATATATGATAATTGCGCGCGTTTCGGCTTTATCCACCGTTATCAGGCGGGCAAGGAGCAGATAACCGGCACCGCTGCCGAAAGCTGGCATTTCAGATACGTTGGTGTTCCTCACGCGGGAATCATAAAGGAAAAGGGCTTCTGCTTTGAGGAGTACATCGACTTTTTGAAGGGTTACAGCTACGAGAATTATCTTATCGTTGAGGCAGATACCGTTACCTACGCTGTCTACTACGAGGCGGCAGAGACCGAGACCGTAGTTATCCCCGAGGTAAAGGACGAAAACGGGAATATAATCACCCCTGCCGGTGTTACGGAGCAGATACCCGATACCGTTACCGTGCATCTTCCCGTGGGTGAAGTTCCTTACGAGATCAGCGGTAATAACGTTGATGGGTTTATCATTACTATAACCCTGAGTAAATAACAAAAAAGCCGTAGGGGAGGGGCTTGCTCCTCCCGTATTCCAACAAAAGCGAAAACCGCCCAAAAGAAAGGGCGGTTTTCTTAGAGTGTAGACAATTATTAAACACGGATTTTCAGTAAGTAACGATGCAATTATATTAAGCCTCCCTCATTGAGGGAGGGGGACCGCTTGCGGTGGAAGGAGTAAAAAATTATACTTTCCTCTTTAACCGTTGAAATGCCGCAAATATTGCAATTGAGAACTCCCTCAGTCGCCTTCGGCGCCAGCTCCCTCGGAGAGGGAGCCTCAAGTGGTCACACGGCGTTTATACACAATTCGACTTTGTCTTCAGTCTGCGAAAACCGCCCCAAAAGGGCGGTTTTCTTCGTTTATTTTTTCAAAAGCTTTTTCATCAATTCCGATAAGGGAAGCACAAGAGTACCTGCTGCGAGATTTCCAAAGCTGTGGAGAATGTCGAAGGGTAATCCCGTAATTATCCACGCAACGGTCTGCTGCAGATCATAGCCGAACATTATGGCTTGTGCCGGTGCGTAAAGCGCGCCGAACGCAATACCGTGTAACCAGCATAGAGCAGGATAGACAAAAAACGCGGCTTTTTTCGGTATGCTCGGAGGGATAAGCATTGCAAGTGCCCAAAGTATCGTCCATATATACGTATACGGCACCCACCACGGCGAAAAGCCTGCGTATACGCCGTTAAGAAGCACGTAAATATATATCGGAATGAGTGCTTTTTTTCGAAATACTACGGTGAACGTAACAGCAAACATCCCGAGCAGGTGGATGTTTGGCAGTATCTCCAAGAGAAGCTTTGAGACGAACATAAGTGTTCCCAGCATTGAGAACAGCGCCATCTCACGTACGGCGAGGCGTGTGCGGCGGTAATTACTTCGTGCGCTCAAACTTGTATACCGCGCCGTCGGTTAGTGTTGTTGCATCCGCGCCTGTCATAGCGTATTCGCCGTTGATGTAAAATGCCCAATACGTTTGATCAATATCATAGTCGGCGGTAATGCCGTTGACCTGCTTGATGTAAAGCCCGTACTGACCATCTTCTCCGGCTATAAGCCCAAGTTCAAGCAGTGCGGCGCCGACGGTCTCCTTGTCGGTATGTACGGTGAATTTTACGGTCTGCTCGGCGGCAACGACCTCAACGGTAACGGTCTTTTCGCCCTTTCCGAGCTCGGTGTCCTTAAGGTAGGTTGCGTTTTCCCATACGCCCTCCTTGGGTACGGATGCGCCGCAGGAAACGAGGCAGACGATGAGAACAATGGATAAAACTGTGTAGATAGCGGAGGTTACTTGCTTTTTCATTTTAATAATTCCTTTCATATTTCAAAAGGATAAAACAAAAGTACCCCTCTTGGGGTACTGTGTAAAAGGCATAGGTATCCTGCCATACCGAATGCTATAATTAACACAGCTCCCCATTTGCCCAAGAGCCCTTTGTGTGCGCAGACCGATAAGCATTCCGACTTGACACGCACGTGCGTGAGTTACGGTAATGGCTGTTGCCGCGGATTTTCACCGCGATTTCCTTATCCCCGAGCTGAGATCAACCCGACAACGGCGCTTTTTCCGATTCTGTGAGTGCCGCCTGTCAATCCCCGAAAGCTGTGCGCTTGCGAGATGCTTCGCGTTGCTCGAGCATGACAGCAGGCGCAGGCGAAGCGAAGGATCTTGGCGGCTTTTGAGGTAAAGCGCCCGATGATCTGCGATATTCTTTTGTGTTACTATTATAAAGCACCCCGAAGGCTTTTTCAAGTCCTTCGGGGTTATTTTGTCTGTCAGATCCCAAAATCGCTTGCTATTGCATTATGCAGGTTGGCGCGGAACTGCATTGTTACACCGTAGCCGAGCTTCTTTTCTTCGGCAAGGCGGGTGGTGTTTGAAAGGATAACAACGTACATCCCCTTTTCAAAATCCACAAAAACGGACGTGCCGCTGTGTCCGCAGTGTCCGATGCTGCCATTGGAAAACAGTCTGCCCGTCTGCGGATAACGGCCGTCAACGTATACGTAACCGAGTCCGCGCGAATCGGAAAGGTGGGGAGTGTGGTTGGTGTGGGCAAGGTCAAAGGTGCTTTCGCTTATAAGCGGCGCGTGGCAATTCAGGAGTGAAAGGGCGAATTTCTCCATATCCTCAAGGCAGGAGAAAACCCCCGCATTGCCTGCAACACCGCCGAGCCGGCGCGCACTCGGGTCGCAGCACATATTTTCTCCTACCCAGGGGGTAAGTGTGCATAGTATACTGTTTTCCGTATCACGGCACAGAAAGCGCGTGCGATCCATATTAAGAGGAAAAGCTATCCTTTCGTTAAACAGCAGATCAAACGGCTTGCGGTACAGCTTTTCAATGATAAAGGCAAGAAGTATCATGTTGTTACAGCAGTAGATAAATTTCTCGCCCGGCTTCGCGGCAAGGGGACGGTTTAATTGGAACTGTGCCGCTTCGTCCTTATCAAAGGGACCGAAGGTAGGTTTAACAAAGCAATGTGACATTCCGCTTTGGTGCGTAAGCATCTGGAAGACCGTAATATCGCGCTTATCCTCGGGCGCGTAGGGAAAAAACTTGCCGATGGTATCGTCAAGTGCGAGCTTGCCTTCGTCGATCGCCATAAGGCACAGCGGAGTTGTTGCCAGTATCTTTGTAACGGACATCATGTCGCACAGAGTTTTCTCGTTTAATACGTTGCCGCGCTTGCTGCTGAAAAAACGGTAGCTTTCTCCGTCTGCCGTGCCGACGGAAAGCATAACGTCATCGGCTTTGCCGTTTTTTACGTGCTCTTTTATAAAAGCTTCTGTGTTCGTAAAATCTGAAGGAAGAAGAATAGCCATATTGCGCCTCCGCCATGTTTTGTTGCATATATATTTTTGCATTTTTGCAGACCGATTTCAAGGTAAAAAACGCGAAACGGGATGTAAAAAACGGCGGGAGGACCAAGGTCCTCCCCTACGAACGAAGCATGTTGCACCCCGTAGGGGAGGGGCTTGCTCCTCCCGCGAAACAAATAGACGTATTCTATAGATCAACCAAGCTTAAATACGAACTTTCTTTCCCATCTGCCGCCCGATGCAACCTTTTCGTTACCGAACTTGTTTTCCCAAACGTGGTCGGTGCCGCTTACGTCGGATGTACCGCACCAAGGCTCGATAGCGATGATGGTCATTCTGTCACCAACACCCCAAAGGGTCATAAAGGGGAAGCCTTCAATGCCCATTTCCATATAGTGCCCGGTCTTTTTGGAAAGCAGGCGTACGTATTTTGCGTCTACGTTGCCGAGCACCTTGGGGCCCGCATTGAAGAAATCGTTGGAAAGGGGAAGGGTCGTGCCGTCAACGAGTATATCGTACTCATCCTTCTTAATAAGGCGGGTGCCATTTTCAAGGGAGTAGTTTTTGATCTTCTGATCGCAGTCGAATTCAAGCACGCAGTCCTCGGCCTCGCTCTCAAGGTCAACGGGGCAGAAGAATGCGGGATGTCCGCCGAGGGAGAAGGGCATTTCCTCTTCGTCCCAGTTAAGGACGGCGAATCGCTGTTCTATCTTATCGTCAAACAGCTCAAACTCAACGCGCAGACCGAATTTGTAGGGGAAAGCGCGGAGGGTATCCGCGTTGTAGTTAAGCTGGAGAGAGAGCTTTTCGGCACCTGCCTCAAGCACTTCAAACTCCATATCCTTTGCAAAGCCGTGCATAGCAAGCGCGTGCTGCTTGCCCTTTGCAATTATGCGGCTGCGGTCGATGCGTCCGCAGCAAGGAAACAGAAGCAGGGAATGTGCAGGCCAAGCCTCGCTTGCGCCCTGCCACATATATTCAAGCTCGGTCTCCTTGGAGTAAAGTCCGAGCAGCTCCGCGCCCTTTGTTGCAACGCGGACGATATATTTTGCGTTTTCGAGAGTGTAGATCATTTTTTGTTCTCCTTTATGTGTAACTCGGGCGAACTGAGTCCGCCTCTTCGGGTATCGAAATTTATTGTTTGTTTTCTATATCGGTAAGCATATTAACGCGGATCTCGTGGCGTCCGCCCTCAAAGGAGGAAGTAAAGAATGCATCGCAGATCTCATGTGCAAGGCCGGGGCCTGTCACGCGCGCGCCGAGGCAAAGCACGTTTGCATCGTTGTGCGCACGGGTCATCTTTGCGCTGAAAACGTCACCGCAAAGCGCTGCGCGGATGCCTTTGTGTTTGTTTGCGGCAATGGACATACCGATTCCGGTACCGCAAACAAGAAGTCCGAGAGAACCCTTATCTGCTTTTACAGCCTCGCATACTGCGGATGCGTAGTCGGGATAATTGCAGCTGTCCTCGGAATAGCAGCCTTTGTCTTCGACTTCCCAGCCGAGCGAAACGAGGTGCTTTATCAGCTCGTTTTTGAGTGCGTGACCGCCGTGGTCACAGCCTGCGTAAACTTTTTTCATATTGTCTCCTTATATGTATGATGTTTAATTGATACATTAATTGCGGACGTGCGATGCACGCCCCTACATTTGTTTTTCCGTGTAGGGGCGACCATAGGTCGTCCACCAACACATCGTTTATCTTATTTACCGTCGCCGAAATCACGCAGATAGATGGGAAGCAGCTCGCTCTCCGCAATTGCTTTTCCCTCTTTATATGCTTCAAGTCCGCAGACCGCGGTGCCGTATGCATTCTGGCGGAGCACGGTTGCCGATGGATATTTTGTTTTTATATCTGCATCGTTCATTGCATTTGCGGCGATCTCCGCTCCGTCGCCTATGCAGATGATGTCGGTAATGCCCAGCTTTACTGCAAGCGCTGCGGCGGCATCGGCGCTGTCTGCGGTGTCATCGCACAGACGGGTAAGCGCGCCGTCCTTTGCTTTAAATATCGCATAATAGAGCTGATTACGCCGCGCATCCATTGCGGCACACACGTATGCATCCCGGTCTCTCAGATTTGTTGCAAGCGACTCAAGCGACGAAACACCCGCGCAGGGCAAGTCTCTGCCAAAGGCAAGTCCCTTTGCCGTAGCAACGCCGATGCGCACTCCCGTGAACGAGCCGGGGCCCGCCGATATGGCGATAAGCCCGATATCGTCAAGGGTGAGGTTTGCGTTTTTCAGCATAAGCTCGATTGCGGGCAGAAGCGTTTCCGTTGTATGAACTCCGGGCAATTCCGCAAAATACGAGGAAAGAAGCTTCTCATCCTCGCATATTGCCGCCGTGACCGCTTTTGCGGTGGTATCAAAAGCAAGTATCTTCATTTCAGTATATCTCTTTTATGGTTATATTACGTCTGTCCTCGCCGTCTGCGTATTCAATGCTTACCTCATATCGGTGCGTGGGCAGGGCGTATTCAATATTTTCACTCCACTCGCAGATGATAAAGCCATCGTCCATATCGTAAAATCCCGTGGAGTACAGATCATCGTCGCCCGTTATGCGGTAGGTGTCAAGATGATGGATAACGGCATCTCCGCGGTAGACGTTGACTATGGCAAAGGTCGGGCTTTTAACGCGCGCCTTCGGGCAAAAGACGGAAGCAAAGCCGCGTGTGAAAGCGGTCTTGCCTGCTCCGAGGTTGCCCTTCATAGCTACAAAGCCTTCATCTACGTTATTGTTCTTAAAATAAACTGCAAGCGCGGCTCCGACAGCCTCCGTTTCGTCCGGGGAGGCGGTGGAGAATGTTACCGGAAGTTTTTCTATCGTCATAACGGCTCCAAAAGGTTTATTATTTATTTTAGCACATAGGAATCCGAAAAGGAATACCTTTTTTGATTTTTTGGGCGGAGAATGAGAAAAAAGCTTGTAAATACGTCATTTTTTTGCATAAAATCTATTGACAACGAAGGGGGAGGGATGATATAATGACCATACCTCTGCGAGGGGCTTTTTTTTCGTGCAAAAATAAGCGCTCGTTTGAGGGAGGTACGAAAGCGGTATGATCCGCGAAATTTATATATAGGAGGTGCCGATATGCGAGTTAAGATCACATTGGCGTGCAGTGAGTGCAAGCAGAGAAACTACGACACGAAGAAGAACAAGAAAAACGATCCCGATAGACTTGAGCTCAACAAGTACTGCCGTTTCTGCCGCAAGCATACGCTTCACAAGGAAACTAAGTAATCATGACAGCCCGTATTCCGACGGCGCGGCATTCGGGTCAAGTTATTTACATTCGCCGTGAAAAGGAGTTAACCATGGCAGATAACAAGGAAATCGCTAAGAAGACTGCCCCCAAGAAGAACGATAAGCCCTCCTTCGGAGCGCGCATCAAAAAGTTCTTCCGCGATTACGGCAGCGAGCTTAAAAAGATCACCTGGAGCTCCAAGAAGGACGTCAAGTCCAATACCATCGTGGTTTTCGTTTCCATCGTGGTCGTTGGCTTGATCATATTTGGACTTGATATGGGCTTTTCCGCGCTTATTTCTGCGCTCGGAAAGATCTATTGATGGTGAACTGAATGAGCGACATCAATGCAACTCACCTCGGCCCCCGTTGGTACGTTGCACACACCTACTCGGGTTACGAGAACAAGGTTAAGGCTAACCTTGAAAAAATCATCGAAAACCGCGGCCTCGGCCATCTCTTCTTTGAGATAGTTATTCCGATCGAAACCGTTATCGAAAAGGACGGCGATGAGGAAAAAGAGGTCGAAAGCAAGGTTTTCCCAAGCTACGTGCTTATCAAAATGATAATGTCCGATGAAAGCTGGCACGTTGTTCGTAATATTCGCGGCGTTACAGGCTTCGTCGGCCCCGGATCCCACCCCACTCCCCTTACGGATGAGGAGGTCGAGGCTCTTAACGTGGAGGCTAAGTCCTTCCAGCTCAGCTTCGGCATCGGCGATCAGGTAGTTATCAACAAAGGCATTTTTGCCGGCTATAAGGGACGTGTTGAGGAAATATCTGAGGATATGAAGACCGTGACCGTTCTCGTTGCCACCGGCCGCCGCGAGACCCCCGTTTACGTGGACGTCAGCGACGTTAAGGCGGATAAATCCGCAAACTAAATTTTAAAATAGGCGAAAGCCAAATGAAGTGGGAGGGAGAAAATACTGATTCTCCCGAGTAAACCACAGGAGGTATTTTAAGTTATGGCAAAGAAAGTAACAGCTTATATTAAGCTTCAGCTTCCCGC
Organism: Eubacteriales bacterium; assembly: GCA_045541735.1. GTDB lineage: Bacteria > Bacillota > Clostridia > Oscillospirales > CAG-272 > RUG12395. The sequence continues at coordinate 21,286 of JAZQJQ010000100.1, read as the reverse complement.
GGGTCAGGCTACTCCCCAGCCCCCCGTTGGTCCCGCACTCGGCCCTCACGGTGTTTCCGCACCTATATTCTGCAAGGAGTTCAATGAAAGAACCCGTCAGGATCAGGGTCTCATCATCCCCGTAGTTATCACCGTTTACGCAGACCGTTCCTTCACCTTTATCACCAAGACTCCCCCCGCTGCAGTTCTTATAAAGAAGGCTGCAGGCCTTGAGACCGCTTCCGGTGCTCCCAACAAGAACAAGGTTGGTAAGATCACCACCGAGCAGGTTCGCAAGATCGCCGAGACCAAGGCACCCGACCTCAACGCAGGCTCCATCGAGGCGGCTATGAGCATGATCGCAGGTACCGCACGCTCTATGGGTATCGTTGTAGAGGACTAAGGGAGGATTAAAAGATGAAAATGGGAAAGAAATACACAGCAGGACTTGCTCTTATCGAGAAGTCCAAGCTCTATGATACTGCAGAGGCTCTTGACCTCGTTTGCAAGACCGCAACCGCTAAGTTCGATGAGACCATCGAGCTTCACGTTCGCCTCGGCGTTGACTCCCGTCACGCTGACCAGCAGGTAAGAGGCGCTATCGTTCTTCCTCACGGTACCGGTAAGACCGTTCGTACCCTCGTGTTCGCTAAGGGCGACAGAGCTAAGGAAGCTGCCGAGGCAGGCGCTGATTTCGTTGGTGCTGAGGATATGGTTGCTAAGATCACATCTGAAAACTGGTTTGATTTCGACGTTGTTATCGCTACTCCCGACATGATGGGTGTTATCGGCCGTCTCGGTAAGGTTCTCGGACCTAAGGGACTTATGCCTAACCCCAAGGCAGGTACCGTCACTATGGACGTTGCCCGCGCTGTTAAGGAGGCAAAAGCCGGTAAGATCGAGTACCGTCTCGATAAGACCAACATCATCCACTGCCCCATCGGTAAGGCATCCTTCGGTGCTGAGAAGCTTACTGAAAACTTCAACGCTCTCGTTGGCGCTATCATCAAGGCTAAGCCCGCTGCCGCTAAGGGTCAGTATATCAAGTCTTGCGTAATTGCTTCAACTATGGGACCTGGTATTAAGGTCAACTACGCAAAGCTCGGCTAATTCTGCCTTGTAATTTTTTGTGTATACTTCAGAGCGCTTTGGAAAGCAGCTTGACGTATGTAAATACGCCTGCGCTTTACTTTCCAAAGCGCTCTTCGTCTACCCTAAAAAATTACGGCGGCAGAACATCGGAAAACCGTAGGGGGCGGCTCCCAAGACGTCCCGTCTTGACGTACGTAAATACGCCTGCGCTTTACTTTCCAAAGCGCTCTTCGTCTACCCTAAAAAATTACGGCGGCATGGCATAGCGGAATATTATGGTCACATAGGATCTCCCTTGCCGCATTCAAAAAACAAAAAACCGCCTGCGGTGTCATCCTTGAGCGTAAGCTAAGGATCACGCAGGCGGCTTTTGCTATTTATTACTTTTTCTTTTTGCGGAATATTACCGCTGCTGAGGCTAATATCACTGCTGCGCCTGCAATTATGCCTCCGATAAGGGGAAGCTTGCTTTCCTTTTTGCCTATCGGCGGGTTTTTAGGTGCATTAGTTTCGGGGGTATCGGTTTGGGGTTCATCAGTAGCCGGAGCATCAGTAGCCGGAGCGTCGGTATCCGGAGCATCAGTAACCGGAGCGTCGGTAGCAGGAGCATCGGTAGCAGGAGCATCTGTAGCCGGGGCATCGGTCACGGGAGTATCTGTCACAGGCGGCTCGCTGTTTTCTATCTTATTTCCGATGAGTGTCCACTCGCGTATGCCGGTTGCGCCCGTGGATGCGGTCATAACGACCTTTATAGCGGTAGTTTCTATCTTTTCAAAGCTGTACGTAATAAATGAAGTATCGTGGTCTGCTTTGTATTCGCCGTCATGATCGACCTTGACAAAGCTTCCTGCATTATTTTTATAATAGATTTCAATATTTTTTGGAAGCTTAACGCCGCCGTTCGAGCCGTTATCCTTATACCACCATATATTACAGCCCTCAAGCGCGACAGGCATATCGAAATCGTACTGCACCCAAGTGTTTGTCAGTATCTCGTTTGATTTCCAGCTTGTCCAGCGTTTTGCAACGTCTCTTGAACCGTCGTTTAGATTGTGCTCGGAGTCGGAGTTCATTGTATATGATGCGCTCGGTATCGCATATTGTTCCAACGTTCTTTCGATCGGCTGCTTCTGCACGTACACCGTCATTGCGCCGATCTCTCTGTTTTGGCGTGCGTAGAAGGGAATAAACGTCCATTCAACGGCTCTTTTTCCACCGAGATCGTCGGTAAAGCCTTTAAGCTTCAGGGTGTACATATCCTTCAGTCCGTAAGGATCAGCTTTTCCGTCAAGGGAATCGGTCCATACAAGCTCCGCCTCGCTTTCCTTGTCTATATACGCAAAGAACACGTTGAAATCGTTATCCGCGCTCTCGGCACAGTAAACGATAGGTCCGCGCTTTACGGCGGTGCAGCCGGCGTTTGCAGTAACCTGCTGAGGTGTCTCCTCATACGTTATGGGCATAGAGAAATCAAACTCTATAACGTCCCCGTCCTTCCACGTTGCGGTGCGGCTGTAGTATCCGTCCGAGCCCGCCTGTGCCTCTGTGGCAATGCCGTTTATCGTGAGCACAGCCTTATCCGTCCACTCGGGAATGCGGAGCTTGATCAGAAATTCCTCACTGTCGTCGAGCTTCAGGGTGATCTTTCCCTTGCCGCTCCAAGGCATATTGCTTTCCGTTAAAAGTATGATTTCCGTATCTGCGACGTTTATCTTCGCTTCGCTTGTGACGTACTGGTCAACGTATACGGTATCTGCGGAATACTTGTAAAGATACTCGCCGAAGGAGAGCACGGTGCGCGTAAGATTGGGGGGGCAGCAGGCAGTGCCGTACCAGGCATTTCTGTCCATTTCCGCCATTATCGCCGTGCGGTTCTGGTAATAGAATTTATCTCCGTCGAAATTCACACAGCCGAGCACGGCGTTGTAGATATCCCTTTCGACCATATCCGCGTACTTTGCTTCGGCATGAAGCTTGCTCATTGCGCGGTTCCACATCATATTGGCGATACCTGCGCACGTTTCGCAGTACGAGGTCTTGTTATCAAGCTTATATTCGGCTGCGAAGCCTTCGTTCGACTTCGTTTGTCCCACACCGCCTGTTACGTACTGCTTTGTGTACACAACGTCCTGCCACAGGAAGGAAAGGGCGCGGTTGTATTTGTTTGCGTAATCGGAGTTAAGGGCGGCAAGCTCTGCCATTGCCGCATACATATACTGCGCTCTTACGGCGTGTCCCACCGCATCATACTGCTTTTCGACCTTTGCGTGATCCTGGCGGTACTGGCTCATATCGCCCATTACGGTCCTGCCCTCGTAATCGCCTCTCACTTCAAGGAAGAATGCCGCAAGCTCTGCGTAAATGCTTGCATTTTTCTCGTATTCTCCACCAATATTCTTGCAAAGGCGGGCAAGTCGCAGGAGCGCGTATTCTATTTCCTGATGTCCTGCTATCTGTTTTCTCTTGCCTTCGCCGTTGCCGAAGGTGGAGGCAATATGGTTTGCGCATTTTATTGCAACGTCAAAAAGCCGGGTGTCCTTTCCGTCCGTATATTCGTAATGCGCTATAGCCGCCTCGATAAAGTGCCCCATGCAGTAAAGCTCGTGCTTATCTACGTTCGAGTACTTTTCCTCGGCGGTGTTAAGTGTGTAATATGTGTCGAAATATCCGCTATCCTCCTGAGCATCCGCAAAATATGGTATCCACTCCTCAAGTTTTGCGGCTATCTGCTTCTGTGCGGCTATTATCTCGGCATCATTCATCGCGTCGATATCAAGCGCCATGCACATGCTCTCCAGCACCTTGTGCACGTCGCTGTCAACGTAGAATGCGCCCGAAAATGCGCCGTAGCTCTCGCCACGGTGCTTTTTTGCGGCATTTTTTATGTTCGGGAAACCGCCCTTCGCGCCTTCAACGTTTTTGATAGCCGTGGGCACGACAACACATATCATCTGCTTTATGTATTCGCGGAAGAAGCCGTCCGTTATCTTAACGTCGCTGTACGGGACGGACTGTATGTTTTCTATCATTCCAAAAGGTCTTACAACGTCTATCGTAGCTTTCACCTCATAGTTTGTGTTTTCGATCTTGGCTGTAAACGTGTAGGTGCCGACGGTCTTAGGGTCATAATTCGGGCAGGACCATCCGCTTACCTTGGCTTCCGTCTGTTTTACTGCGGCAAGGCCGCATTCGGTAAGCTCCTCTCCCGAGGGAGTGCGAATTTCAAATGACGAGCACTCAAAAAGCTGCTTGAAGGTCCTCAGTCCCACTCTGCCCTTGTCAAACAAATCGAGCTCGCTTTTGTAGAGCAGCTTGCCGTCAAGCCACACGGCAAGCGTGTTTTCATACATAAGCACCTTTAGCTTGTAGTCGGTGTTCGGCTTGTAGTCTATCGGTACGTTTTTAATAAGCTTCCAGGCATTATTGCCATAGCCTACGGTAAGCGCGTAACTACTGCCGTATTTGCCGATGCCGACGTAATAACCCTGGTATGAGTCGGCATTCTTGTCGGTGACGTTCGTAGCGCGCAGCATCAATCCGAAGTTGTTGTCCGGCGCGCTTGCGGTGCCTCTCAGCACGGCTTCGACCACAAAGTTATCATATTCTCCGCCTGTCAGCGCCTTCACCTTGGCGGATTGCTTGTTTATCTTTATTTTTCCGTCCGCAAAGGTAATGGCACCGGGGTCAAAAAGCGTCCAATCGCTCTTTTCAAACTTTGCGGTGTGCAGAGCTTCCGGTTTCGATGTTTTTCCGTCCTGAAGCTTCAGTGTTACGGTCGAAGGAAGCTCCTTGAGCGCATCTTCGTACGATGTGCTGTATATTACGTTATACGGACCGCCGGCATTGACGGAAATGATGCTGTTTTCGTCAATTTCCTCGGCATAAATGCCTGCGTTCCCCGAAAAACAGGGAATTGCAATCGCCGCAGTCAATATAAATGAAGTAAATCTTAAAAAAAATTTCATACAGTCTTTCTCCATTTTTCAAAGTATGTCATAAAAGACTTTCAAATGCTTGCAAAAACTCTGCTTCAACTACCGAAAGATCCACAAAATCGAAAACGGGTTTTGATGCAAGTCGCGGCTCGCTTTCAAATAGCTTCATTCCGGTCAAAGTAAGAAATTCGTAGTAAAGCATACAGTCGTCTGTCTCGCTTACCTCTGCAGTTTCCTTTTCGGAAAGTGCGCCGAGGTATTTTTCATATATTGCTGTTTGGAGTCGTTTTTCAAAAACGAGATATTCGGGCATAAGACCCTTTATCGGGCGTGTAACGTCGGATAGATATGCTTCGCTTGCATCGTGCAGAAGGCAGGCAAGCTGCGTGCGCTTGTTGTATCCGCGCGCCTTTGCCTCCCGCATACAGCCTATAGAGTGCTGTGCAACCGAATAAAAATGCGAAAAATGACCGTTTGCGCGGCACATAAGGGACAGCGCGTGTGCTATATCTCTTATATCTATCAGCTCTTTGTCCGGCTCCGTCGGGTCGAACATTATACCGGTAAACGTACGTATTGCGCTCATTTATTCACCAAGCTTTTCTGCGATATGTCTGCCGACTTTTGAAGCGAGAACCAAAGCCTCCGGAAGAGCCTCCGTGAACATTCCCTCGATATAAAGCGGTATCTCCAGGTTTACGTTACCCTTGTAGTTTGCCGCTTTCAGCGCATCGATTATCTTATTCCACTTCATAACTCCGGTGTAGGGGAGCATATGCCTATCGTGTACTCCGTCGTTATCGTGCAGATGAAGTACCTGCAAAAAATACGGGTCAAGCTTGGATATAAATTCCTCCGGAGGTATGCCCACAACGGTGGAGTGCCCCGTATCAAAGCAGACAACAAGATCGTCATCCGCAACGGTGTGAAGCAGGCGGTTTATCTTTTCGGGTGTCTGCATCGTGCGGTGGAAGATATTCTCTGTTGCTATCTTAACTCCGGCGTCTTTAGCGTAGGGAAGAAGAGCCTTGTACATCTCCGCGTTGCCCGGTATCTCGTCTTTTTCCGGATCGGAAACGCCGAACGGATGCACAACGACGTATTTTGCACCCAGCCTTGCATAATGATAAAAGGAGTACACGGTTCTTGAGAAAATCGGGTCGCTCATGTCAAGTGCGCAGGTTTCCTTCATTCCAAATGGGCCGTGCGCCTGCTCGCAGAAAATTCCGTTTTCCGAGAGGTGTTTCTTAGCATCGGCAATTATAACGTCTGCCTCTTCCTTGGTGGGAAAGGGCGCCTTAGCACCGCGGCGCAGGTCAAAATCAACCGCGTCGAAGCCTACCTCGGCGAGCAGTTTTGCCATACCCTCCATTCCGAGCTTCCATTCGATTCTGCAGCAGGATACGGATGTTTTCATTTTTTGCTCCTTTGTTTTTGTGTGTTTGTTTAGCATGGGTTATGCGGCATTAAAAATGAGAAGCTGTTATTTTTCGTTGTTCTTGGTTTGCTTCGCAGATATCATATTAACTAAAATCATCACTGCGATAAGCACAAAGCAAACGGCAAGTGCGGCGGCAAATATGCCGGCATTAGGTACAAAGCTTTCCGTTCCGTCGCTGTTTATGACGGTATCTGCGTTTTTCAGCACCGTTTTTCCGATAAACGGACCGATAACGCCGGGGATAAGCACCTGCGCAAATATGCGCACGCCCTGAAGCGCGCCAGATTTGCCTATAGGAGTGCAGTCCCTTATCTTTGCACCGAATACAGCCATGCCTGCAAGGTATCCGCACATCATAAGAAGCGAGCCTGCAAATACGAGCGCCGTGTCCGTAAAGAAGAACAGCAATATATAACCTAGGCACAGCCAAAGAAGAGCGAAAAATACGGAAAAGCCGAAGCCGCGTTTGTCGTATGTTCTGCCCCAAAATGCGGTAACGGCGGATGCGATAATAATGGCGGGCGCCATAATAAGCACGTAATCAGCCATCCCGAGGCTAACCTCGTAATAGAGGATAAGGTAGGGCATAAAGATCTGAATAGAGGTATTAAAAAGCACAAAAAGAGCGAGGGTGGTGTAAAGTGATATGTTTTCCCGAACAGTGGAAAGGCGGAATCCGTAAAAGATGTTTGAGAGATAGCCGTTATCAGACGGTCTTATCTCCGGCTCGCGGATGATAAAAAATCCGAGTATACCGCAAATTACGGTTGCTATACCTATTATGGCGAATATAGCCGTCCAGCTTGATGCCGCATTTAAGTCAAAAGCCATAAAACCGCCGAAAACGGCAAGTATCGCAACAAGGGGCATCATTGCGTTTATGCCCTCTGCGGCGCCTCTGTTTGTGCTGTCTGTCGAATCTGTCAGCCAGGCGTTGAATGCCGCGTCGTTTGCCGTAGAGCCGAAGAAGGTCATAACGCAATCAAGCAGTACGGTTAGTGAAATACCGAGCGAAACGGCGCTTGCGGCAGGGAAAAGCAGGGAAAGGGTTTCCCTTTTCAGCAGAATAAACGAGAATATGGAAAGTCCCCAAGCTATGTATCCGCCGCAGATAAACAGCTTTCTTTTACCTATCTTATCGGAGAGTGCCCCCATAAAAACCGAGGTAAGCGCGGCGGCAACGGCACTTGCACCGACCATCAGGGAAATATCTGCGGCACTTGCGTTGAACATCTTGTAGATAAAAACGTTGAAATACATATTTTCAACTACCCACGCTATCTGTCCCATAAGAGAGAAGACGGTCAGTGCGATCCAGAATCTACGGTCTGTTTTTTTCATTTTCTACCTCCTGCTCTATCCACGCCATAATGAGGGCAACTATCTTTTCCTGCTGTAAGGGGGAAAGCTCGGTGTTTTCGGGAACGTCGTACCATTTTTTTAGGCATCCTCTGCAGCAGCACGCGCACGCGTGTTGAGCGATGAAAACGGGGTGGTTCTTCATCGGGGTCTGTCTGCCGTCGTTTTCTATATACGCGGGGGCAAGCCGCGTGCGTATTATCTCCTCGGCGTGTTCGCGCACGGTATCGATGCCCTTTTCGCGAACATAGTCGAGCTCCTTTTTTCTCAAATGGAAGGATGAGCGGAATTTGGAGCGGGACAGTTTTTCAAGTGCTTCTTTTTTTGTTTGCACGTTTTTTCACCACTATGCCACGTCGGGCATCCCAATCCGTGCGTATTTCGTTTTTCTTTTCGGCTCTTGCGCCGTAAAAGAGGGTGTATTCCGTAATTATGGAAATAGGGTCATCTCCCTGCGCGTTGATGCTAATCGAAAGCACGGGGAGCTTCAGTGCGCATCGCTCGCGCAACGTCTTTGCGGCTGTATAGCGCTCTGCAAATTCCGGTGCAAGAGCTTTCTCCGCGTAGGCGATAAATTCTTCGCAAAGCCTTGTGTAAAAGGCTTTTATCTCCTTGTGCGCATTTTCGGGCACGGCGCGTTTTACGTGTACCTCCGCGCACGGCACAGCTTTGCCGTTTATGTCAATTTTAAAAATCCGGTCGATTTTTTCAGGTTCGCAAGTAATTGTCGTTTGCATATATTCATCTCCTTTGGTTGAATATATGCAAACGGCGAGGGCGTTACAACGCGGGCGGATGATCCGCCCTTACATTATGTTATCCAATTCGGTGCGTATCTCCGCGTAGGAATAAAGGCTTCCGCAGATGATAAGGGGGAGGTCGTTTGTTTTTGCATCGTTTATTGCGGAAACGAGTGCTTCACGGGCAGTCTTGTGAGCATAGGCGGTAACGCCGCATTTTTTAAACGCGGCGGCATAGTCATCTGCATTCAGCGCGCGCGGATTTGCGGGCGCGAATGTGTGCACACATTCCGCAAGCGGCGAGAGGCTTTTTGCCATCTGCGGGTAATCCTTATCCGCCATAACTCCGGAAAGAAGTATTACCTTGAGTCCGGGATAGTAATAAGAAACGCTGTCCCAAAGCGCGGCAATGCCCTCCGGATTGTGTCCGCCGTCGAAGATTATATCCGGATCGCGCGAAAGTATTTCAAAGCGTGCGGGCCATTTTGCGCTTCTCAGACCTCGGTAAACTGCCGTGTCGTCTATTCCCATACCGCGTTTGTTAAGAATTGTAACGGCGTCAAGCACAGAGGCGCAGTTATAGGGCTGGTAAAGCCCGCACAAACGTATTGAAACGTCCGTATAGCTCTTGTAATCGAATCGTGTCTCGCCGAGAACACAACGCATCGCGGTAATGGGAGCATCCTTGGCATAGCTTATCTCGCACCCCATTTCCTTTGCGCGTGCGGTGATAACGTCTCTTGCGCCTCCTGCAGGGCATCCGCAAAGCACGGGAACGCTCTTTTTGATGATGCCTGCCTTTTCGGCTGCTATTTTTTCTTCGGTATCGCCCAAAATAGCGGTATGATCGAGGGAAATTCCCGTAATTACGGAAAGAACCGGCGTTTTTATAATATTGGTGGCATCAAGTCTGCCGCCAAGGCCTACCTCAAGCACAACGATATCGCAGTTTTCTTCACAAAAATAGAGAAATCCGAGTGCGGTGATAAGCTCAAATTCCGTGGGCGGATCTGCCATCGTGTCTGCCTTTTCCTTTACCCTTTCGGTAAGGCGGGCAAGCTTTTCGTCGGGAATGGGTGTACCGTTTATCATAATACGCTCGTTAAATCGGAATATATAGGGCGAAGTGTAGGTACCTACCTTTTTTCCCGAAGCTGCCAGCACCGAGGACAGCATGGCTGAAAAGCTGCCCTTGCCGTTTGTACCGCCGATGTGGATAAATCTCAGCTTGTCTTGCGGATCTCCCAGCAGACGGCATAGCTCGGCAATGCGTTCAAGACCGGGTCTGCTGCCCGTCCAGCTTATTTTATGGATATATTCAAGTGCCTCAGTGTAATTCATAACGTCACTCCGATCCTTTCGGTGCAAATTTGCGTATACGCCCGCCCATCGTGCGATCGGTAAGGTAATAAAGGGCGATCCTTACGGGAACGTTTATTACGGTGCTGACTAAGCGTGTATAAAAAGCCGCTTCTGCGGTGTAGCCGAAGTAGTGTACGAATATCGGAGCCATACAGATAACGTCCACAACGATACCGGTGATAATGAAAAATGCGATGCAGTATATCAGTCCCCGTCTTTTACCCCTAAAGGCAGCTCCCATAAGCACGCCGAAAAGAACTTTGCAAAGCGTGATAAAAGGATTGATGCCGGTCGTAACGGCGGCGCCGATAAGGTCGGATGCGCCGTATGCTGCGCCTGCCCATACGGGCCCGTACAGCATACCTACGACCGCGATCGGCAAAAAGCCTATCTCGATGCGGAATGCACTGTTTGCGGGCGAGATGCCGAGAAAGCGGCAAAGAACGATGGACATTGCGGTCATTGCCGCGCACATAACTATGCGCCGTATTACGGTGCGGACTTTGGAAGATCTTGAATGCATAAAAAACACCTCCGAAAGTCCCGATATGACATAAGCGGAGGTGCGGCGAAAGAAAAACGCTTTTCCTTCGTGTAGCTCTGATATGCACAGCGGGATGCGAGCAACACACCGCCGCGTGGTGCGTTCGTCCCTGCGGCAACTCCCCGTCCGCAGGGCACTGCGATGCAAAAGCATCAGCGCGTGTTACTCTACTCTGTATTATTTGTTGATATTAGTATAGTAGCACTCAAAAGCGGAAAATGCAATAGAAGTTTGAGAAAAAATACGCTTGCAGCGTTCTTCTGCAACAAAACGGGATGTAAAGAAGCTCGGTTTCTTTACATCCCATAATGTTCGTTTTTCAGTTGTCGGGATCTGCGGTCGTGAAATCTATCTTCAGAACCGAAACGGGTTTTGCCGTAACAGAAAGTGTGCCGCTGTATTCCGTGTCGTTCACCGTGTACTGCTTGGGAGAGATAAGGTTTTGTGCTTTTACGGTGTTTGCAACAGTAAAATCCTCGTTATAAAGCTCGGTCACTGCGGTGATACGTATTCTTTCGTACGGAAGCGTTACGTTAAACTCCATATTCATATCGGTGTTCTGGTTTATTATGAACAGGCTTCCGCTGCCGTCTTTACCCGTGTAAACTGCGCAGTTTGCACTCTCCGCGCGGCTTTGAGCAGGCACGATTCCTATCTTTTTTGATTTGAAGGTGGGTATATCAGCATCCTTTTTTAGCACGTCCCTGCCTATCTGCGCGGAGTACCAACGGAAGATATAAGTAGAGAGGTTGTCCCAGTAATTTTCCGTGCTTCCGCTTTTCATATAGCCGACAAGGTTGGGGGCGTACGGATGATTTAAGAGGGGCAGATGGTTTGCGGAGCTTATCATCGGCTCCTCAAGCATTATCTGAATGATGGACGCAAGGAAGGTGGAGCCGATGGTTCCCCAGTAATGGGTTCCCATAGGTCCGTATTCGGTTATCTGTATGCTTATGTTCTCTGCATTTTCCTTTGCATACGTTTTTATTTCTCCCTTTACCGCCCTTATGAGCGTTTTTATATAGGTCGGCGCCGCCATATAAGCCTTAAAGATGTCTTCGTCCTTATCACCGTCTAAGGTATAAAGCGGAGCATATCCCATGTGAAAGTCGATAAAATCTATTTTGTCGCCAAGGGCGGTGAGGATCTTTCTGTCCCAGGTATTGTCGCGGCACAGCGCGTGCGCGGCGGGAATACCGATAACTCCGAGCTCCACCTCGTTTGCAAGGCTTCCGAGCTCTGCATACACCTCGTTTGCAAAGGCGATGTATTCCTCGGGCGTTTTTGTGGAGCGCACTCCGTCTACCGGTTCAGCCTTGAAGTGTACCTCGTTTCCGATCGCAAAGGATGAAACGCCGATGCCCTTGTCAATACAGTATTTCACAAGGCCGGCTGCATCCTTTGCGGTGCCCGTGCCTGCGTTAAGCTGTACTACGGGCTCTACCTCCGCAAGACGGCATAATTCAAAAAACTCGTCAAATCCGAAAAACGGGTAATACTTAACTCCGCTCCTTGGGGCATTGGTGGGGTAGGAATCGGAAAAAGGGTCTATCTGAGCCTTGCGCGATCTTCCTACCGTCTCGTGCCAGATAAAATAGTCGCCCTCTATTCCGCCGGGGTAGCGGATGTTGGTAACTCCGCTGTTTTTTATAGCCTCAACAAGCTTTTGATTGAAGCTTTTTGTCTGCGGATCATAAACTCCGTAGCCGTTACCGCGCCACGCAAGATTATCTCCGAATATCTCTTTTTTTACGGTATTTACCGCTTCGTTATAAAAGGTGTACACGGCTTTTTCGGTGTGATTTTCGTAGCTGCCGCCTATATCAAGCACAAAGTCCTCGGCGGGCGGGGTCGGTGCAGCGGTAACTTCCTCCGTCGGCGCTTCCGTTATCATATCGGTGGTCTCCGGTGAAGGTGTATCTGTGACCGCAGGCTTGCCCGAGCAGGCAAAAAAACACGCGGCGGTACAAATAGCGGTAAGGATGAATAACAGCTTTTTCATAGCTTCTCCTATCTCGGTACGGTCTTAATGCTTTGCATATCGTATTCTCTTACGGAAGAGGCAAGGTCGGCGCCCTTATCCAAACAGCACAGAAGAACGTTTGCGCAGGCATCCGCGTCGCTTCCGGCGTTGTGGTGTTCAAGCTCTATATCAAGGCACTCGCAAAGGGTGTTCAGCTTGTGGTTCGGAAGCTCCTTATACACGCGTTTTGAAAGCGTGCAGGTGCAGATATAGGGTACCCGCGCTTTCCATTTGATGCCGTAATCGCGCAGGCATTTTGCGAGAACGCTCATATCAAACGGGGCATTGTGCGCCACAAGCGTTCCGCGGGACATTTCGTTTTCGATCATTGCCCACACCTCGGGGAAGGTTGGTGCGCCCTTAACGTCCTCGGCATATATGCCGGTAAGCTCGGAATTAAAGGGTGAAAAGTACGTTTCCGGGTCAATAAGCGTATAAAAGCGGTCGGTTATCTTGCCGCCGCAGATAAGTGTAACTCCGATAGCGCTCATCCTGTCGTTTGCGCTGTTCGGTGTTTCAACGTCAAAGGCTATGTAAATTTCCTGCATAACGAATTCTTTCCGTGCTTTTTTGCCCTACAGAGGCTAAGCATCTGCAAGACAAAAAAATATAAAAATACCGTGTCTTTTTTCAATGTTGGTGAATATACTATTACAAAGTACCGTATTCGGAGGGCGTATGAACAGATCGGGAAAGATAGTAAAGACCGCAGGACTTGCGATTCTGTGCTTTGGAGTGGGGATACTCTGCTCGTTTTTTCTGCCCGAAGCGGTACTTGTTGTAATAGAAGCTTTGGTAATTATTAGTGTAGGCTGCTTATGGTTTTGCGCCAAGTAGCGCGGGGTAACATATGAAGATAGTTGTTGTAAAGGCGCCCAAGGCATTGGTTCCGATGCTGAAGAGGATGTTCGGATTTAAATAATAAACGGAAAACCGCGTGTAAAGCGCGGTTTTCTTTTTGCGGGCGGATGATATCCTCCTGCGTTTTTTGCCTTATCGCAAAATATCAAGCGCGTTCATTTTTTCCATTTTGTCAACGGTCATCATACGGTATGCGCCGCTCCATCCGCAGAGGCAGTCGTTATAATGGCCTCTCTCCTCGCAGGTGGGGCGGTATTTTGTCCAGCGCGCTTGGAAGAAGCCCTCGTTTTGCGAGCCGATGGGTCTCTGCTGGCCGTGGAAGAGCTGTCCCTCGCGCTCGGTAAGTCCGAGTATCGCATTCGCCCAGGTAAGGCGCGCCATCTTTTCCCAGTTCTTGTTGCCCGTAAGACGCGCAAGCTCGCACAGCTCGGGAACTATGACAGCGCCCCAGGCATCGATCGCGTGGTGCTCGGCACTGATAGCGGTACCGCCGGTGGTGCGGTAGCCGTATTCCGTAAATTCGCTTCCGTTCGGGTAGAGCACGTCGTAGAAGAACATCCAGGACATAAAGTAATATGCCGCCTTCTGCGCGCGGACTACGTAATTGGGGTTTTTCGTTATCTTATAAAGCTCAAGCGACGAAACAACGAAGGGGTACGCCGTTTCCTTATCGATAGACTTGCAGTCAAGCGCACCTGCGGTGCAAACGAAGTTGTCAAGGTCGCGTCCGTAGTAGAAGTTGTGCGCCTGCTTTGCGATATCAAGGTATCTTGCTTCCTTGGTCTCATTGTAAACGTCGATCATTGCGCAGATCATAAATCCGCCGATAGAGCCTGCCTTGTCTGCGGGGGTGCCGTCCATATAAAACGATTTGCCGAATCCCCACAGCGGATCGTAGCTCTTTATAAAGAAGTCGCATACCTTGCGGGCGAAGGTGAGGTATTCAGGTTTTTCTATGCCGTTTTCTTTAAGCAGACGGTACATTTTTACCATCTCGCTTGCGCCCCAGCCGAGGTTGCAGCAATCGGGTGTTGCCTTAGCCGCGCGTTCCGGGTCGGTGCTCTGCTCGTAAAGCGTGCAGCACAGTCCGTTTTCCTGCTGGATCTCCGCAAAGGCATCGAATATGCCGATAGCGTCGGCAAGCTGTTCTTTTTTGCCGTTTTTCAGCGCGTCGACGGCAAGCATACGTCCGTTCATCAGACCTTGGTCTGCCCATCCCATCTCAAAGCGCTCGTCAAAAGCGCCTATCTCCGTGTAATAGGGGTCCTTCATCATTTCAGCCATCTCGTCAAGCGTTATCTTGACCATATGCTGATAACGGAAAAGGCGTGGAGCGTAGTGGGTGATTATGAGCTTTTTGCCGTTATAGAGGTAAAGGAGGGCGTTTGCATAGGAAATGCCCAGATCAAATACCTTTTCGGGGGGCAGATGTGGGTCAAATTCGGGTTTAAAAAGACCCATTACCCGCTCGATAAGGTTGAGCGCGGCATAGTTCTTGTATTTCGGCTTCATAACGCAAACGTAGGAAACGTGCGTTATTTCCGCACCCGCTTCAAGCGTGTGATAAGTGTCGTAGCGCTCGGTCATTATGTTTTTGGAGGAATAAGTATACGGCGCTTCGGTAACGGGACGGTAGATGCGGTGAGTGTAAAAATCCCCCTTCTTTGTAAGCGAGCAGGAGGAGGTAAGGGATACGGCATCTTTATCGGATGCAAAAAGCGCAAGACCGCAGCCAAGGTTCTCCGTCAGAGTGCAGGAGGGAATACCCATTCTGTCATACGCGAAGATCCACGGCTCGCCGTCTATCTCCAAACTTTTCGGCGTGTTTGAGGAGCCGTGCTCGTTGCCGTTATACAGTATGCAGGGGATAAGGTATTTTTCACCGTAAAAGGTGTCCTTTACAGCAATTACGTCCTTGAATTCAGCGGTCTCGGTGCCGACGTTCTTAATTGTGCGGGTAACGCTGAAATTGCCGTAGCCCGCGCCCTTTATCTCGTCGCGTATAAGCAGTGAGCCGCAGAGATATCCGTTTTCCGTTTCGGTTACTTCGGGTCGGGAACCGTCTTTCATTTCGATCTCGGGTGCAAGAAGTATTCCGAAGGAATCGGCAGCCTTTTCCGTAAGACCGTTTAAAGCAAAGTATTTCATATTGCCTCCGTATGTTGTAAAGGAGTCCGTGAACAGATCTGCGGACTCCTTATTGATTATTTTTTCTTAGAGTAGGCAGAGCGCGTTACAACGTCCACTATCTTGCCGAGGGTGGGTACAACGACAATGTTAAGTATAAACTCAAAAACAAAATTCCAGCCGGCGCATACAAAAATGAGGAAGTAAATAACGGTCTGTCCTGCCGCGTTTGCAAAGTTTTGTGCAAGTACGTCGCTGATAAGAAGCCCACCCAAAATAAACAGTCCCGTGTTAACTATGGGTGCGGCTGCGGCGGTACAGATAAGCGCGAGAAGCTTGTTTTTTCCGCTTATAAGGCGGTAAACAAGACCGGCAATAAGACCAGCGGCAGTGCCCTTAACGATGCAGATGAGCGCAGTCATTACGGGCGCGTTGTTAAAGAGTACCGCGGTAAAGAACGGGTCGCCGCCCATAACGCCGCTTACGATAAAGGTCTCAAGTCCGAAGACAAGACCGAGCCAAGCACCTGCGGCGGGACCGAGGACGATAGCGCCGAAAACGATCGGAATAAGCACAAGGCTTACGTTCGTGGGTCCGAGGTGGACGGTAACACCTGCAAGCTGAAGTATCAGCACGATGGCGGTGAGAGCCGCCAGCATTACGGTATTGCGAAGTTTTGCAAAGTTTTTGCTTGCCATTAAAGGCCTCCTTACTGTCGTTCTCTTTTTGTAGAGATACGGCGAAAAAATATATTGCATAAGCGCCGTGAATATTTCTGTTTTACGGGAGGAGCAAGCCCGCCCTCTACTGTAGGGGACGGTACCTTCGATGTCCCGAAAACGGAAAACGAGTAAGATCCGATAAAGGTATCTTCTCTTGGCGCAAAATGCCTATTTTATATTCCTGCGGTAGATTGCCGCAAGTCCCTCGGCGGTAAGATGCGGCCGGTGCACGCATTCCGCGCCGAGGTAGGGGAGAATGAGCGGTGCGTAGCCGCCCGTAACTATTACGGGAGTGCTCTTGCTTCCCGACTTCTTTTTATATTCATCGGCGATACCCGTAACCGAAAATGCCGTTCCGCGTATAACGCCGCCAAGCATCGCATTTACGGTATTCTTTCCGAGAACTTCTACCTTTTTATCCGCGTAAACGCCGGGCAGAAGCTCCGTTCCGTTTAATGCGTCAAGGCTCATCTGCACTCCGGGCAAAATGGAGCATCCCATAAGCTCGCCTCGGTTTCCTATAAGCGAAACGGTTGTCGCAGTGCCGAAATCAATTATGACTGCGGGCATACAACCGTCGTTTACCGCCGCCGCGGCGTTAGCCGCAATATCGGCGCCCAGCTGTGAGGGGTCGTCGAGCTTAATGGAAAAACCTGTTTTAACTCCCGGGCCGACTGTAAGCGGTTCGGTGCTTGTGACAAGCTTTACGGCAGTCTTTACCTTTTCGGTGACCGATGGGGCAACGGAGCCGATGACCGCTCCGTCGATATCCGTTGCGGAAATGCCTGAAAAATTCAGCATTGAGGAAAGGGTAAGCGCATATTCGTCGCTTGTGCGTGATGCGGACGTTCCGATGCGGAACGCGCGCGAAAGTCCGTTCCCGTCAAAAAGCGCGCAATGTATATCGGTGTTTCCTATATCAACGGTCAAAAGCATAATTTGCCCTCCTTCCCCTTTTAAAAATAATAACACAGATATTTACGGCAGTCAATAAGGTGTTGTGTTTTTTGGCGTTATAAACCGTACGGCGGCGGGGGAAGTACTTGCCTTGCAACGCATAATTTCAAATAGCTGACAAATGTCCGAAAAATCCGTTGCTTTTATGAAAACAAAGAGGTATAATAATATTTAATGTTTGTTTTTGCGGAAAAGGGGTGAAAGGATGCTTTTCGGAAAGCACATAAACAAATACTATCTGCGGCATCTTCCTATGCTGCTGCTCGGTATTTTTGCATTGGTCGTCGTCGACTATCTTCAGCTGAAGGTCCCCGAGTTTTACAAGATGGTCGTAAACGGCATCAATACCGGAACGGCGGAAATAGACGGTGCACTCGTGCCTTTTGATATGAACGTGCTGCTCGATAAAATCTGTCTGCCTCTCATTTTTGTTATCATCGGTATGATAACCTGCAGATTTTTGTGGCGTATTTGCTTCTTCGGCTCGGCTATCAAGGTGGAGACGGATCTCAGAGGCAGAATGTTCGACCGCTGTAAGGATCTATCCCAGCAGTATTATCAGGTAAACAAGGTCGGCAATATGATGTCGCTGTTTACAAACGATCTTGAAACGGTGCAGGACTGCTTCGGAAGCGGAGTTCTTATGCTGTGCGATACCGTGTTTCTCGGTGCGCTTGCCATCTTCAAAATGGCGCGTATGGATCTGCTTCTTACGGGTCTTTCGCTTATTCCTATGGTATTTATGCTTATCTCGGGTACCGTGGTAGGTAAATATATGATGAAAAAGTGGCAGGTAAGGCAGGAGGCGTTCTCCGGTCTTTCCGATTTTTCGCAGGAAAGCTTTTCCGGAATTTCCGTTATAAAGGCGTTCGTTAAGGAATTTTTGGAGCTTTCCGCATTCCGCCGCTTAAATAAGAAAAACGAAGATGCAAACGTGGAATATACCAAGGCATCCACGGCGCTTAATATTTCCGTAACTCTGTTCGTTGAGTCGGTCATCTGTATCATCCTCGGCTACGGCGGATTCCTTGTGCACGAAGGGATCTTTACTGCAGGAGAGCTTGTGGAGTTTATCGGATATTTCACGGCTATAGTATGGCCCGTTATGGCTATATCTCAGCTTATCGAAATGTCAAGCCGCGGAAAGGCATCCCTTGCCCGTATCTCGGAGCTTTTGGATGCAAAGCCCGACGTTTGCGATCGTGCGGACGTAAAGGAGCCTGCGCCGATAAAGGGAGATATCTCCTTCCGTTCCCTTAATTTCCGTTACCCCGACGGGGATTACGACGTGCTGACGGACGTTTCCTTTGATATAAAGGCGGGGGAAAACGTCGGAATCATCGGAAAGACCGGTTCGGGCAAAACTACCGTGGTCGATCTTATTCTCCGCACTTATAACGTCCCTGACGGCACCGTGTTTGTCGACGGCAACGACGTAAATACGATACCGATACAATTTTTACGCAAATACGCCGCGTACGTTCCGCAGGATAACTTCCTGTTCAGCGACACGGTATTAAACAACATCACTTTCGCTTCGGACGAAAAGGATGCCGCCCTTGTCGAAGAAGCGGCGAAAATGGCTGACGTACATACCAATATCGTTGAGTTTACCGAAGGATACGACACCGTGCTCGGCGAGCGCGGAGTAACCGTATCGGGCGGTCAGAAGCAGCGTATCTCCATTGCGCGCGCACTGATGAAGGATGCATCCATCCTTATCCTTGACGATTCCGTTTCCGCAGTTGACGTAAAAACGGAAAAAGCGATACTTGAAAATCTGCGTACCCTGCGCAAGGGTAAGACCACTATACTTATCGCTCACCGCATATCCACCATCGAACAGATGGATAAGATCATCTTTATCGACGACGGAAGGATCGCCGCCGTCGGCAAGCATGCGGAGCTTTATAACAGCTGTGCGGATTACCGCACTATGGTAGACCTCCAGAAGCTTGACGAGGAGAAGGGAGGCGCACGATGAAGGAATTCTTTCCCCTTATAGCAGTAGGCGGTGTTGTCGGTATTCTTTCGCTTGTCTTCCTTGTCGCCTATCTCACGATGAAAAACAAAAAAGAGGCCATAGGCTTTGACCGTAATATGGATGACGGCGAGCTGACAAAAAGGCTTCTGAAATACGCAAAGCCGTACGTCGGCAGTTTTGTAACCGTTCTGTGCCTGATGCTGTTCTCCATTGCTTATGACATCGTCTCTCCGCTTATTATAGGAAACATCGAGGAGATGATAAAGGCGGATTTTGAGATGAAGCGCCTTTTTGCGATGGTTGCGGTCTACGCAAGTATACTTGTTGTATCTCTTATCTGCTCGTATTTTCAGGCGATCATTTTGCAGCGCACGGGCCAGCGCATCGTATCTAATATCCGAGACGATCTTTTTGTGCATATCGAAAGCCTCAGCCACTCGCAGTTAAACAGCATTCCCGTCGGCAAGCTCGTTACCCGCGTAACGAATGATACGAATGCCATATCAATGATGTTTACGAACATCATCGTAAATCTGGTTAAAAACTGCTTCATCATCATCGGCGTGCTTACGGCGATGCTGTGTCTCAACTATCAGCTCACCTTAATGGTGTTGTGTTTTGTGCCTTTTATCGTACTGTTTACCGTTATCTTCCGCAAATTCTCCCGTAAGGCGTACCGCAAGGTAAAGGACGGCACTACCGATATAAATACCTTCCTTTCCGAGCATCTTTCGGGAATGAAGATAATACAGATATTCAACCGAGAGCAGTTTAAAAAGGACGAGTTCGACAGAAAGAATGCGGAGCTTGGCAAGGCAAAGCGCCGGCAGATATTCGTTTTCGGCATTTTCAGACCCGTTGTTTATATGCTGTATATATCCTCTGTGCTGTGCCTGCTGTATTTGAGCGGACGCGGATATATCCGTAACGTAGAATTTCTCGGACAGACTATCGGAAGCGGAACTCTTGTTACCTTCTATATGTATATATCCAAGTTCTTCAACCCCATCCAGAGCCTTGCAGAGCAGTTCAACTGGCTGCAGAGCGCGTTTGCCTCTGCGGAGAAGATATTCACCATCTTCGATATTACCCCCGAGGTAGTGGACGAGGAGGGCGCCATCGAGCTTGAAAAGGCAGAGGGAAAAATAGAGTTTAAAAACGTGTGGTTTGCTTACGTCGGCGAGGAGTGGGTATTAAAGGACGTTTCCTTTACCGTAGACGCACGCTCCACCGTTGCGTTCGTCGGCTCCACGGGCTCGGGAAAGACCACGATCCTTTCCCTCATCGTACGCAATTACGATATCCAGAAGGGTCAGATACTTATCGACGGCATAGACGTGCGCCGTATAAAAATATCCTCTCTGCGCAGCCACTTCGGGCAGATGCTTCAGGACGTGTTTCTCTTCTCCGGTACCATTCGCTCCAATATCCTTCTCCATAAGACAGACGTAGACGATGAGGCGGTAATGGATGCCTGCCGCTACGTTAATGCTGATAAGTTCATAAACAAGCTGACAAAGGGACTTGACGAGGAGGTAAGGGAGAGGGGAAATAACTTCTCTGCGGGACAGCGCCAGCTTCTGTCATTTGCCCGTACCATAATCCACAAGCCGGAGGTAATGATACTCGACGAGGCAACCGCGAATATAGATACGGAAACGGAGATACTCATTCAGGATTCTCTTGAAAAAATGATGAACATCGGCACTATGCTGATGGTTGCGCACCGCCTTTCCACCATCCAGCACGCGGATAATATCATTATGCTCTCCAAAGGAGAGATAATCGAGCAGGGAAGCCACGCAGAGCTGCTTGAAAAACGCGGAAAATACTACGAACTTTATACACTTCAAAGCGACAAAGCAAGGCTTATGCAGAAATAAGATAAAAACCGTCGGCAAAATGGGTGATGTTCTTAGCGGACAAATTATGCTTTGAGCAAAGTGCAAGCATCGCATTTGACTGGTCAAACGCAAATATGGGCTAAGTCCAAACCCTTATAACGACAGAAAGAGATAACAAATCGGTTCGTAGCCGAAATGTTATCTCTTTTTCTGTTGGTTTAATGAAATCGTTGCGCGGCAACGATGAAATCTTCACTTCGTTCAGATGAAATCCAAGGACAAGTCCTCGGATGAAATCAAATCCGTCTAAATACAA
>JAZQJQ010000099.1:0-11079 GCA_045541735.1 Eubacteriales bacterium | reverse complement strand
GGGTAAGTCCGTTTGTATAAACAGCCTGCTTGTTAGCCTGCTGTACCGCACCTCCCCCGACGATCTGCGCCTTATACTTGTGGACCCCAAGCGAGTTGAGCTGGGAACCTACAACGGCATTCCCCACCTGCTCGTTCCCGTTGTTACCGAGCCCCAGAAGGCGGCAGGTGCCCTCAGCTGGGCGGTAAACGAGATGGAGCGCCGCTTCGGTCTTATCGAGGAGGTCGGTGCCCGTAACATCGGCGACTACAACGGCACCGTAAACGGCGTTCCCGGCTACGAGAAGATGCCGTACATCGTTATTATCATCGACGAGCTTGCGGACCTTATGCTCGTTGCCCGCGACACGGTGGAAAATTCCATCAACCGCCTTGCCGCAAAGGCAAGAGCCGCCGGCATACACCTTGTTATCGGTACTCAGCGCCCCTCCGTTGACGTTATTACCGGTCTTATCAAGGCAAATATTCCCTCGCGTATCGCTTTTACCGTTGCTTCCCAGGTCGACAGCCGTACCATTATCGACGTAGGCGGCGCGGAGCGGCTTAACGGACGCGGAGATATGCTGTACGCCCCGGTAGGACTTATGAAGCCCATGCGTGTTCAGGGCTCGTTCGTTTCCACCGAGGAGGTCGAGCGTGTTACCGCATTCGTGCGTTCAAACGCAGGCGAAAACGAGTACAGCGAGGAGATAATGGCGGATATCGAGCGCGAGGCACAGCGCTGCTCCGCATCCAAATCCGGAGGCGGTGAGGATATGGACGGCGATGACGGCGGAGAGCTTGACCCCAAGTTCCGTCAGGCCGTTGAGCTTGCCGTTAACAACAACAAGGTCGCTACTTCCCTTCTCCAGCGCAATCTGAGCATCGGATACGGCAGAGCCGCAAAGATAATCGACCAGATGGAGCGCCTCGGCTACGTCGGACCTCCGGACGGAACGAAGCCGCGCGAGGTGCTTATCACGGCGGCACAGTTCCGCGAGCTTGTGGTAAACGACCGTCTCGGCGTTAAAAACGACTGAAACTGACGAAAGCGAGGAAACGTTATGTCCGAAATTAGAATATCTGTAGGCAAGCATTGCGACGGTACTTCCGTTTCCTGCGATATCAAAAAGCTTCCGCACCTGCTTGCCGCAGGCGGAAAAAAAGGCGAAGCGAGGGCATATCTTACCGCCCTCCTGCTTGAAGCATTAAGGGACAAATCGCCCGACACGCTCCGCGTGCTTGCACTGCGGCTCGATGCCGCGGCTGACCTGCCGCATCTTATCTGCCCCGTTATCAAAGATGATAAGGAAGCAGAATATGCCCTTGACGGTCTGGTCGGCGAGACCGGCCGACGCTTCTCCCTTTTAAAGGAAGCGGGCGTATATAATATCGATGCGTACAACGAACTATCGGAAAACAAGCTTTTTTACATCATTTGCATAATAGGCGAGCTTGAAGGACTGACGAAAAGATCTCAAGAATGCGTTGCAGCACTTGCCGCCAAGGCAAGAGCCGCGGGAATATATCTGCTTGCAAGCACAGAAAAACCAAATACGAAGGTAATAACGGGCATTATCAAGGCAAATATCCCCTCTCGCATTGCTTTAAAAACCGAAACGAAGGCGGAGAGCCGCCTGATACTTGACTCGCCCGGCGCCGAAAGGCTTGAAGAAAACGAGCTTCTGTTCCTGCCAATAGGGCAGACCTCCCCCGAAAAGCTGACGTATTCCGTACCATGCGGTAAAGAAACACTAGCCGCTCTCTCCGCGCTTGCAAACGCTTTTCCCCGCGCGGATCTTGTAACCTTTACAGCAAGCGTACAAAGGGATCCTTCCCTTTTAGTGCAAGCGCTTGAGACCGCGCTCCGATACGGAGGAATCAGCACCGCGCAATTACAGCGCGCATTGCATATCGGATACAAAAAGGCGGCAATGCTGATAAAAGAAATGGAAGCTGCGGGATATATCGGCGAATACGAGCATTCAAGTCCGAGAAAACTGCTTTTGACAGAAAGCGAGCTGAAAAAGCTCACTAAAGAATTAAGGGAGATATGATATGATAGCTATTCTTACCGCCGAGGGTTACGAATGTGTAGAGGCGATATGCCCCTATAATCTGCTCAGACGCGCAGGTCTTGACGTACGCTTTGTCGGACTCAAGGAAAAGACCGTTCACGGGAGCTGCGGAGTTTTTGTAGAATGCGCAATGACCGCTAAGGAGCTTATCGAAAGCGGAGAAAAGATAGATATGCTTGTGCTCCCGGGCGGTCTTCCGGGTGCAACGAATCTTGACGAAGCGCCAGAGACGGACGAGCTTATTAAGATCACCGAAAAATGCGGCGGTTTTTTTGCCGCCATCTGCGCCGCGCCAATGGTATACGGCAAAAGAGGTATGCTGAAGGGAAAGACCGCAACGGCATTCCCCGAATTCCGCAAATATCTTGACGGAGCAACTATAGCAGAAAGCAACGTAGCACGCGACGGCCGCTTTATAACCGCCGCAGGTATGGGTGCCGCATTCGATTTCGGACTTGAGCTTATAACCGCTCTCACAGATAAAGAGACGGCGGATAAAATTTCCGCCGCCGTACAAGCAAAATAAAATGGCAGCAACGAGTAATACTAATGAAAAGCGTCCGCACGGCGCGCTGTATCTTACCGCGTGTATATTTCTGCTGACCTACGGGCTTTCCTATCTTCTGCCCAAGGGCGGAAGCATATATAGCTACGGCATTATAATGCAGTTTGCTTCTTTGCTGATACCGGCATCGCTGTATATGTCGCTTAAAGGAGAAAAGCTGCCGCAAAAAATGCGCATAAACGCATTCAGCCCCGCAAAAACGGTGTTTTTGATGCTTTTTGTACTTGCGATATTCTGCGGATCGGTGCTTTATTCCCTGCTTCTCGGCAACGAGGATACTGCAAGCGTGACGGCAAGCAGCGAGCCTGCAGTGCTCTCGCTTCTGTGCCTTGCGGTGCTTCCGGCGTTTGCGGAGGAGCTTCTGTTCCGCGGTATTTTGATGACAGAGCTGGAGGGTCATGGACCCGTTACGGCTGTTGCTCTTTCCTCGCTGTTGTTTGCAATGCTGCATTTCGACCTTAAAATGCTGCCGATGTACCTTTTTTCAGGTCTTATGCTCTCCCTGTGCGCTTACGTAACGCGCTCTCTCCTTGCATCCTGCGCCGTACACCTTGCGTACAACCTTACCGTAATTCTCGGCAAGGAAAAGCTGAACGCGTTTTTTGCCATAACCGACGATACCGCACTTATAGCGCTTATTCTTATTATTGCACTGCTCGTTGCTCTTATCCTTATTTTCGGCGAGTGCCAGCACACCTATGCCGTGTATTCCGAGCAGAATGCCGTCTCCCGACATGCCGCAAAGGGCGGTACGGGAAGCTTTTTCATCGCATTGTTTTCACCCGCCTGCATAATGTGTATTATAATATTTATTGCGGCGATAATTATCAAATAAGAAGGTTTTTATGAAAAACAGCGAAAACACTCCGCGCAAAAGAGCGCAGAATCCGCCAAAAGAAAATATTACCTCCTACACGCGCGAAAAGCAGCGTGCCGCCGCCGCGCCGAGACGGAGAAAGAGAAAGACCGTCAACAGCGGTATTGTCAGCGCTCTTGTTAAAACCTGCCTTTACCTTGTATTTGTTATCATAGTATCAGCTTTTGCCGGTTTTTACGTCATCTCCATCGGCAACGACGTTTTTGCATTTGTAAAACCCGAGGAACCCGTCACGATCTCCGTACCGGAGGATGCAACGATCGAGGATATCGGCACCATACTACATGAGGGCGGAATAATAAAATACCCCGGTATATTCAAGTTTTATGCCGAACTAAAGGAGGACGACGGCGAATTCATTGCGGGAGAATACGAGGTAAGTCCCAAGCTTAATTACGACCAGCTCCTATCCGAATTCAAATACCGCTTTGTGCGCTCCATCGTGCGCATTACGATTCCCGAGGGATACTGCGTTGAGGATATTATCGAGCTGTTCGTTTCAAACGGGATCGGCGACCGCGAGGGTTTTATCCATGCGATAAACGAGGTGGATTACAGTGAGTTCCGCTTTGTGCGCGAGCTTGAGGAAAGCGGCAATCTTGAAGACCGCTATTACCGCCTTGAAGGTTATCTCTACCCCGATACCTATGATTTTTACACCGATGCGACCCCCGCGCAGGTCGTATATAAGCTGCTTAACAACTTCAACCGCAAGTTTAAGGACGTATATTACGACCGCGCAAAGGAGATAGGTCTTACGGTAGACGAGGTGGTTACAATAGCTTCATTCATTCAAGAAGAAGCTTACTACCTTGAGGAATTTGAAAACGTTGCATCAGTTTTTCACAACCGTTTGAACAACCCCGATCTCTTCCCCCGTCTTGAGAGCGACGCGACCGCCGCATACGCGATACACGTGCAGACAGGAAAAAGACCCGACAAGATAGTTCCCGCCGATCTGGAGTTCAAGAGCCTTTATAACACTTACCAAAACGACGGACTTCCTCCGGGAGCGATCTCCAGTCCCGGATACGACGCGATAGTTACCGCGATGTACCCGGCAAAAACAAGCTACTACTATTTCTACACCAAGCAAGATAAGCGCACCGTATTTTCAAAAACTCTCGCCGAGCACCAGGCGGCTATACGCGCCGACTCGGAAGAGCTTCCCAACTAAGGAGTTATTATGCTGATAGATCCCAAAAAGACCACAGTTGCCTACCGCTGTCCCGTTTGCGGATGCGGTGTAATGGCACCCATCGGAGTTTTTTCCCTAACTGCCGACAGAATGAAGCTCAATTGTGTGTGCAAGAACACGTCAATGGAGATATCAAAAACAAACGATGATAAGATCCGCCTCCGCACCCCTTGCCTCGCCTGCGGAAAGGAGCACAGCTTTACCGTAAGCTCTCAGGTATTCTTCTCCCGAGATATTTTCAGCATTCCTTGCTCAGTAACGGGACTTGATATCTGCTTCTTCGGGCATCAGGAAAACGTCCAAAAGGCTCTTGAAGAGCAGGAAAAAACTCTGCGCGAGCTTGTGGGAGGCAACAGGCCGGATGATTACGACGAGGAAGTACCCGAGAACGCCGATGAGGATGCCGTAAACCTCGCAAAGAATCTTAACGATGCGGATATCTACGATATCATCAAGTTCATCCTTATGGAGCTTGAAGAGGACGGCCTGATAAGCTGCGGCTGTAACGGCACGGGAGATTACGACGCAGTGTGCCTCGGGGATAAGGTAAAGGTGTTCTGCAAGGTCTGCGGAAGATCTAAGACCTACCCCATCTCCTCCGTAAGCGATGCGGAAAAATTTTTGCAGATCGACGAGATCCATCTGTAATATAAATAAAAGACCCGCTCTTGGCACACCTGCTTTAAGATAAACTCCGGCAACGAAGCAAAAATATACTAAACCTACCTTCCGAAAGTAATGTAAAGGCACTTGTGGCAAAAATTCCACAAGTGCCTTTTTGGCATACTGACGGGCGGAGCAAGAGCCCCCCTGTGTAAGGGGAGGTGGCACGCAAGGCGTGACGGAAGGGTTGTTAATAAAAGAAAAACAATCCCTCACCGCCTACGACGGAGCTCCCTTTACACAAGTGAGCCTTTAGTTACACTTTGCCCGATAGTTTTGTTATTGAAGATATAGTACGTTCGTTATCGCTACTTACAAAACAGCAGATGCGCCAAGGGCGGTCATTATTTCGATTTTTCGGCGGCTACGGAAAACACGATGTCGCGTCCCGCCATTCGCTGAAAATAAGTCTTTATGTTTTTTTCGTTGCCTTTTACTGGGTCTGCAGAATAGAACGGCTTATCGGCAAATGCCTTAAAAGCCGCCTCGCGCCTTGTCCAGAAACGGTAAAACTCCCTGCCCGAGGGGTCGTTCTTTGCATCGGAAATATCCTCGTTTGCAAAAAAGCGCTCAAGGAGCGCTTTCTTTTTTTCATCAAGAGGCTTTATCTCCTCAACGTCTATGCCGATAGGCGTTTCGGCAATAGCGGCGGCGCCGTAGCTTTCGCTGTGGGCGATGCTGACGTAGATCCCGTACACGCAGGGGAAGCGCGGCTTACCGTTTTCGTCCTTATAAAGCGATGCAAAAACCACCTTGCCCCAATCGCCGTATTCCTCGTCAAGTATACGTCTTAGGGTTCGGTATGCCTCCGCCTTACCGTCACCCTCGCAAAACATAACGCTGAACCTAAGCATTTTTCTTCAGCTCAGCCGTCTTTTTGCTGACGCGGCGGCGTATGGCAATAATATCGCGGAACATTTTTACGCTGTCACGCAATACGTTTATCTTGCTTTCGCCGTGGTTGATAATGCGCACGGGCATCTCCGTGATCTTCATTCCGAATTTAGTTGCGTAACAGAGCGCCTCAAAATCAAACGCAAAACGGTCGGTCTCGCAAAGCGGGAATATTCTTTGTGCCGCGGAGGCTGTAAAGCACTTAAAGCCTACCTGCGAATCGGAAAGCTTGAACCCGCCGAGCAGCTGCAAAAGCGCAAGGTAAACCTTGCTTGCAAGCTTACGGATGAAGGTATAGCCCTCGTATCCGTCACCCGCCAGCTTACGGCTTCCGATTATAAGATCGGAATCGCCTTTATTCTTATAAAGCTTCACGCACTCGCCGATAACTTCAGTGCCGTAGGCAAGATCCGCATCCGTGAAAATGCGTATATCGCCGCAAGCCTCCAGCATACCCGTGCGCACCGCGCATCCCTTGCCGCGGTTTACTTCGTAACCCGTCACCTTTACGTTGGGCAGAGCCATCGCACGGACAAGCTCGGCACAGTTATCCTTACTGCCGTCGTTTATAAAAAGGATCTCATAATCGTCAAACGACCTCTCGCAATACGCAGAAAGCTCGGCGGCGCTTTTTTCGATTATCTTAGCCTCGTTATACATAGGAATGCAAACAGAGATCTTCATATCTGCTCCTTTTTTGCATATACAAAAATATCAAAAGAGAACGTTATCTCTAATTTTTCAAGTGAAAGAAGCCGCTCAGCCGACTCCCGTGCCGTTCGGCGGCTGTAGGGTGTCATCCCGTAGAGCGCGGCTATATCGGCTTTTTCAAGCGTGCGCTTGTAGGTCAGTCTGTCACGGTACTCAAATTCCATATTTTGCGGCAAGTCTCCGCGCTCGCTGTTTTCCGTGACGGTATCATAGAGCATAGCTTTCATCTCGTAAAGATGATCGGGCGCCGCAGCGGCAATTATCAGCCTGCCTCCGTTTTTTAGCACACGGGTAAACTCCGCCTCCGCAACCGGTGCAAACACGGAAGTGACAGTTGAAGCGGCACCGCCGGCTATCGGAAGCGAATACACGGACGTAACACCGTAAAAACAGTTTTTTTGCTCTCTTTTTGCCTTTTTAGCCGCATATTCCACAGCTGTTTTGGAAAGATCGAATCCGTATGTGATCTCCGTACCCTCGCTTATCATCTGCGTGTAATAACCGCTTCCGCAGCCTGCATCAACGCAAATGCCGCCGAACTCGGCAGCTATATCGGCAATGCGCTCGCCAAGCGGAGCATAATGATCCTTTTCAAGAAAGGCTATGCGCGCACGCACCATATCGACAGGATCTCCGCTGTTCGGGTCGTACGCACCGCCCGCAAAATTCACGTGTCCCGCACGCGAAATATCGAAATTATGTTTTTTTGTACCTGTTCCCGTACAGCAAAGCGCGCTCCCGTTTTCTGCAAGCGGCGCTCCGCACACGGGGCAGATAAGTCCGTTAAGTTCCATTTTTGTATCCGTATTTTGTGTCCGCAAGGCTCCCTCCGGGAGGGAGCTGGCGCCGTAGGCGACTGAAGGAGAGCGCGATTGTTCATAAGCTGTAACCAATTATATAAAATTGACTCAAATCACGTTCAATCGATTACTCCTTCCACCGCAAGCGGTCCCCCTCCCTCGCGGAGGGAGGCTTGGGGAGAGTTTTCAAGGTAGGTTATTTCTCGATCCTGATAAGCTTCGCCTGCAAACAATACCTTCCCGAATACGTGATATTCGTACACGTAGACAAGGTCAGTATTCTGTCTGCCGCAGTAAGCTCTATATCCGTTTCGTACATAGAAAGGCTCTGCATTTCGTTAAGAAAACCGAGATAATCGTCATCCCCGAGGAAGATGACCCGGAAGTACTGATGTCTTTCGTTTGTTTTGAAGAAGGAAAACGGACGGTACACGTAGAGTCCGGTCTCTGTATATATATAGATATCGTGAGTGCGGAAAAACTGCTCGTCATTAAACTTGATAAGCTCCGCAAACATAGTGCCGCGTGTCATATTATGGCCGTAGAGTACGGTATTTCTGTTATATTCCACGCCCTTGCGGCTGCAACGGTAATCAGCAAAGATCGAACCGCTGTCAAGGTATCCGCGCTGAATGGCATCGTGCACGAGATAAAACTCGTTATCCTCGCCAAGCACAAAGGGGTAACTTACGTTGGTATCTTCTATTCTGATATAGCCGTAGATGTCGGGATTTGAAGCCTTCATTTCCTTCAGGCGGCTGCGAATGCGCTCTATCTGCAGATTGTTGCCCGAGCTTACGGTGATATTGCTTACCTCGCCGGAAATGCCGAGGCGGAGAAGGTCGGAAACACCGTAAAGCGTTGGAGCGGTTTGGCTCTTATACATCGCGGCAACACCGTAATAGCTTCCGTCCTCGGCTTCAAACAGTCCCTCGGCTGCCTCGCCGTAGATATCCTCGGCTATTTTTGCATCCATCGCACCGCCGATGAGAGTAACGGCACACGCAACAAACACAACGGCACAACAAATAAGCAAAATATCGGATGCTCCGTTTAGCAGCCGTTTTTTTGCTTTTATCTTTTTTATGGCACCAAGCTCCTCGAGAGTAACAGAGTAGAGCGAGTCGATAAAAGCGCCGCGCCCGGGAGTGACGGTTATTCTGTTTTTCTTTCGTTTACCGAGCATCGTTTCTCCTATCAATTCGCAAGAAGCTTTGTGATCTCCTCTGCCGCTTGCTTTGCGGATATTCCCGCAGTTTCATAAATAGTTTCATTCTTTCTTGAATGGACATAGCAATCCTCTATTGCAAGCACGTCGAGCGCCCTGCCGCTAACCTTATCGGGGCAAAGACGTTGCATTGCATCAAACGTGAGCATTCCCGCACCGCCTGCGCGGATACCTTCCTCAAGATAAAGCACGCACTCACAGCTATCGGGGATAAGGCTTGCGGCGGTAAGCGCAATATCGGCGGCAGGCGCTATCTGCTCAAGCAGCACTATACCTGCGTATATTCCCTTATCTTTAAGCATTTTTACAGCGGAGAGCGCCTCTTTTACTACCTTTCCGTAGGTGAGTATAACGGCTTTAGGTTCCGAAGCCCCGTCAAAACTTGTGCTTATCATCGGATGCTCTGTTGCAAACCATTCTCCATCCGTTATCTCACCGCAATTCGGGTAGCGAACGGCGCAGGGAGAACTATCGGAAAGAGAGAACTGAAGCGAACGCTTGAGTGAAGCAAACGTAATCGGAGCATATATCTTCATTTTCCTTATCTGGGAAAGGAAGGCAACGTCGAGAATTCCGTGGTGAGTTGCCCCGTCGGCGTCGGACAGACCCGCACGATCCACACAAAGCACAACACCGAGTCCCTGCAGACCTATATCGTGGATAAGACTGTCGTAGGAACGCTGTAAGAATGAGGAATAGACCGCAAACACGGGTTTTTTACCCTCGGCGGCAAGTCCCGCCGCAAATGTAGCGGCGTGCTGTTCTGCTATACCAACGTCAAAAAATCTGTCTGGATATGCACGTTGAAACGCAGAAAGGCCCGTGGATTCCGCCATCGATGCGGTAATAGCGCAGATGCGCGGATCCTTTTTTGCCGCCTTTACAAGGCAGGCACCCATCTCAGCGGAAAAATTACGCACAAACGGCGTACCCGCCGGAGCAATGCCGTGATAAGCACTCGGATTAAGCTCCGCGGGTGCGTACCCCTTACCTTTTACGGTCTTCAGGTGTAAAATGACGCTTTCGCCCTTTGACTTCGCGGCGCGAAGGAGGCGTTCGACCGCAAAATAATCGTTTCCGTTTGCGGGGCCGAGATAGAACAGACCCATTTCCTCAAAATAATTTGAGGAGAATATCAAATTTTTAACCAGTTTTTTTGTATCGCGCATTGCGGCATAGACCGCATCGCCGACAACGGGAATGCGTGAAACAAAATTACCCGTGCGGCTCTTTGTATTCATATAACGCGGCGAAGAGCGTATCTTTGCAATATGATTTGCAAACGCGCCGGTGTTTTTCGAAATGCTCATCTCGTTTTCGTTGAGAATGACGATGAGATTAAGATCGGCTCGGCAATTATTAAGCGCCTCGTGAACCATACCGCCCGTAAAAGCGCCGTCTCCCACCACCGCAACGCTGAAAGCATCGCTGCCCGAGATCCGATCTCCCTCCGCAAAGCCTACAGCGGCAGAAATGGCAGTTGAGCTGTGTCCGGCGCCGAAGGAATCGTGCTCGCTTTCACTGCGGCGGGTAAATCCCGAAAGACCGCCGGGTTTGCGGAGAGTATCAAACTCTTCGCGTCTGCCCGTAAGGAGCTTATGCACGTAGCTTTGATGGCCTACGTCAAATATTATATGATCCTTTGGTGTGTCAAATACACGGTGAAGTGCGATCGAAAGCTCCACAACGCCAAGATTGGAAGCAAGGTGTCCTCCCGTTTCCGTAACCTTTTCCACAAGGAAGGCGCGTATTTCCTGCGCAAGCTGAGGCATCAGAGAAACGTCCATTTTTTTGAGATCGGCGGGCGAGTTTATTTTATTCAAAAGCGGATATTTGCCCAACACGGTCACCTCCCAAGGCAAAAAGGTACAGTACCCAATTTATTCATTGTTATCTTAACACAAAAAACCGATAATTGCAAGCAGAACGGCAAACGAAACCCGCCCCCGGGCCCCGTTTGCCGCAATTTTTACATTTTGTTCATTTTCGCCGTTGAAAAGACTCGAATTCACCCCCTATAAAAAGCAAACAAAAAAGCACCCTGTTGGGTGCTCTTTTCTATGGCGGAGGGTGTGGGATTCGAACCC
>JAZQJQ010000098.1:0-15836 GCA_045541735.1 Eubacteriales bacterium | reverse complement strand
CCTTCGGGTGTGCTTTTTTTCGTTGGCGGTTTGGAAAAAATTCGAACGCGAGCGCGTCCGGGGGACGAAACAGCGAGCGTGAGGAGTGGCAGCGACTTGGCTTGTGCCGAGTTTGGCAAAAAACCACACCGTCACAGATAGCCAAGCCTCCCTCTGATTGAGGGAGGGGGACCACGAAGTGGTGGAAGGAGAGATCTTCGTATAAAACGGCGGGAGATAAACCCCCGCCCTACAAGCATTAAACAATTATGTAAAATCGACGTCTGCAGTTAGTCCTTTACTTTTTCCTACGAATATGATACAATGAAGTTCACTAAACACTTGAGGTAGCATTATGTCAACCCACCGCAAGGCATATCTTGAAATAACGAACTGCTGTAATCTGCGCTGCACATTTTGCGCCGGCACTGACAGAGCGCCGCGAACAATGACGGAAGCGGAATTCACCGCGCTTGCGGACAAGCTGCACCCGTGGGCGGAGTTTCTTTTATATCATCTTATGGGCGAGCCGACGGCGCACCCGCTTTTGCCGCGTTTTATAAACATTGCAACCGAAATGGGATTCAAGTCCATCATCACAACAAACGGCACCCTGCTTCCCTCACGCGGAGACGAGATAATTGCCTCGAAGCCGCACAAGGTAAGCATTTCTCTACACGCATTTGAAGCGAACCCCCCGGGTATGTCCTTTGAAGGCTACATAAGCGGCTGTCTTGAATTCGCAAAAAAGGCGGCGGATGAGGACATTTTCGTTATTCTGAGGCTATGGAATCTGGACGGCAGAGCCGAAGGCGCACTCAACGAAAAAAACGGGCAGATACTTAAAATGCTTGAAGAGCATTTCCCAAAGCCGTGGCTTGAGATACGCACGGGGGCAAAACTCCGCTCGCACGTCTTCCTCGAATGGGGCGAAAAGTTTGATTGGCCCGATATGAACGGCAAATTACAGCAGGAAGAAGGCTTTTGCTACGCTCTGCGCAATCAGGTGGGCGTGCTTGCCGACGGCACGGTAGTTCCCTGCTGTCTTGACCGCAACGGCGATCTTGCACTCGGTAATCTTTTTACCGACTCGCTTGAAAACATCCTTGCGACTCAAAGGGCGAGAAGTCTGTACGAAGGATTTTCTTCGCGCAAATGCACGGAGGAACTTTGCCGCCGCTGTATGAGAGCGAGTTATTATTGATCAAAAAGAATTCCCGGCGAAACGTAGGGGCGACCATTGGTCGTCCGCCGTTTCATTATTTAATTCTGCGGACGTGCACTGCACGCCCCTACAGATATTAACACAAGATCAACATGTTGAAGGAGATACTATGGAGCCGAATTACAAAAATCCGAAAAAGTACAAGACCGCAAAGTATCCCATACGCCAGCCCATTTACCTCACTTATCTTATTACCATCCTTTCAAAAATAATGCTGATCGGCAAAAAATACAAGGTTGAAAAGATAAATATGGAAGGCCTCAAGCCCCCGTATATGATACTCAGCAACCATCAGTACTTTGTTGATTTTGAGCTTACCGCGCTCGGTACACATCCGCACCGCGTCAACAACGTCGTAAACATAGACGGTTACTACCGCCGTCCTTGGCTGTTAGAGTGGATAGGTGCCATCTGCACGCGTAAGTTTACCACCGACCTGCACCTTGTGCGCTCCATCGGCAAGGTGCTCAGGCGCGGAGATATACTTTGTATGTATCCAGAGGCGCGTTACTCGCCTTGCGGAACGCTATCATATATCCCCGATTCCGTCGGCAAGCTTGTAAAGATGAACAAGGTGCCGCTCGTTATCGTCGTTCATCACGGCAACCACCTGCACACACCCTTCTGGAACTTCCGAAAGAAGCGAAAAGTCCCGCTTCACACAACGATGACACAAGTGCTTACCGCCGAGCAGATCGAAAAAATGTCGGCAGACGAGATAAACGAAGTCATCAAAACGTCAATGGATTACGATGAATACCGCTATCAGAAGGAAAACGGCATTCTTATCACCGAGCCTTACCGCGCGGAGGGTATGCACAAGATACTCTATCAGTGTCCGCATTGCCTTACCGAATCCAAAATGGACTCCAAAGGTACGGAGATATTCTGCACCGAATGCGGCAAACGCTGGAATCTTAACGAGGACGGAACTCTTTCCGCACTTGATGGCGAGACGGAGTTTTCCCATGTTCCCGACTGGTTTGAGTGGGAAAGGGCAAATGTTATAAAGCAGGTAGAGGAAGGTACGTACTCGTTTGATGACGAGGTATACGTTTACTCCCTGCCCCGCTGCTGGCGCTTCGAAAAGCTCGGCTACGGCAGGCTCACGCACGATCCCGAAAACGGCTTCGTGCTTGAGGGTAATTACCGTGGCGCCGACTACCGCATCGAAAGAAAGCCCCTGCAGACGAACAGCCTGCATATCGAATACGATTACTGCTATATAGACCCATACGATTGCGTTGATATCTCTACGGAAAACGACTCCTTCTACTGCTACCCCAAAAAGCAGAACGTAGTTACAAAAATGGCATTCGCAACCGAAGCGATATATCAGATGCATCTCGGAAGATCGAGAAAGAAATAATCAACAAGCAAAAAGCCTTACAACACCCCATTGGGGTTTGTAAGGCGCTTTCTTTAGTATATGAGCGAACAGATCGGCCTTCTCCGGCGGGAGAAGGTGGCAGCCGGAGGCTGACGGATGAGGCGTTATTTTATGGATTTCAAATTCGAAAAGCTCAATTCAAGATGCTTCAAAATATCACTGCAAACAGAGTTAAAGTTGTTTCGTATACTGTCATTTGAATATCTCAAAACCGTTATTCCCCAAGTTGCGAGCTCCGCTGTGCGTCTCATATCTACTTCTTTGTTTTTTGGTGCTGTGTGTTGAAGCCCATCCACCTCGATTACAATCTTTTTCTTCGCAATATAAAAATCGACAATATAGTTCTCAATAGTATACTGCCGTTTTACATTATATGGTAATCGTTTCAAGAAGTCGTACCACAGGTGTTTTTCTTCCGGTGTCATTTCTTTACGCAGTTTTCTTGCGTTGGGCAAAAGATTTTTATTGTATGGCAACATGTTTTACACCTCATCCACCGCTATCGCGGTCCCCCTTCCCCCTCTGGGGAAGGCAAAAAACGGGGATTAGTTACTTAAATGTATCTTATTCCACCCCAAGCTCGGCGGAGAACTCCTCGAGGGTGGTGAGGTATTTTTCTTTATCCTGCGGAAATGCAAGCCCGTGGCCTGCGCCCTCTATGGTAACAAAGCGTTTTTTTGCCGTGCAGGCATCAAAAAGTTCTTTTGACATTTCCCATGGAACGAAATCGTCTGTATCGCCGTGGTAGAATATAACGGGCACGGTGCTTTTTTTCATTGCTTCAATGGGAGAAAACTCATCAATGTCGAACCGTCCGATATACTTTGCCGCGAGCCTTACGAAGGGATACATTATATCTGCAGGCAGATGCATATCACGGATGACCTTTTTTATTATCCCCTTAGGACTTGTGTAACCGCAATCGGCAATTGTATGTACAACGTTTTTCGGCAAATCGTAGCCGGATGCCATCATAACGGTTGCCGCGCCCATCGAAACGCCCGAAAGGATAATGGGGCAATCTTCACCTAAGCGCTTTACCGCGTAATCTATCCACGCAAGGCAATCCTTATGCTCGTTTATGCCAAACGTTATTACGTTTCCTTCGCTTTTTCCGGAACAACGCTGATCGACGATGATAACGTTTCTGCCGATAAGGAAGCAACGGGCAAGTCCGCCGCAGAGGTCACGCTCTGCACTGCCGCGGTAGCCGTGGAACATTATTTCGGTCGGCGCATTTTCACGGCATTTGTAATATCTTGCGTGAAGCTTGAGTCCGTCAAAGGAGGTTATCCATACGTCCTCGCACGGGGTGGTGCGCATCTCCTTCATCCATTTTATCATTCTCTCGCGGAACGGCTCGTATATCTTGCCGGGAGGAATAGGATATTCGTCATCGCCTATCGGCTTGCGCGGAGGCATATAAAAGCATTTAAAAAAGCAGATAAGTGTAATAACGGTACACAAAACAACAAAAGCAACCGCTGCACCCAAGACCGCGAACAAAACCTTCATTGTTTACTTCCTTTACTTAACGCAGTGGCGGTATATAGCATCGACCGCATCGTCAACCGCCTCATTTTTGTGATTAGCATAACCCGTTACCATTATGTACTCCTTGCCGTCTGCCATGCGGCACACGGAAGCAAGGCACTGGCGCGCCTCGGGAGTGTATCCCGTTTTGCCCGCAATAAAGGTCATAGATGTCTTGTTATAGGGCGAAAGACGAGAGAGCGCAGTGCTGTACCACGTTCTTCCATCGGGATTCTGAGGCGAAGAGCGCGAAGTATACTTTACGGTTGA
The DNA here is from genome assembly GCA_045541735.1 of Eubacteriales bacterium. GTDB lineage: Bacteria > Bacillota > Clostridia > Oscillospirales > CAG-272 > RUG12395. The sequence goes on along the minus strand of JAZQJQ010000098.1, from coordinate 11,439 downwards.
GAGGACCTCGCGGCACAGCTCGTTCTGCATTGCCGCATTCAAAATGACTGCCATATCGTATGCGGTAGTATAGTGGTCGGGGTCGTGAAGTCCCGTGCTGTTTGTGAAATGCGTATCGGTCAGTCCGAGAGCTTTTGCAGTTTCGTTCATCATTTCGGCAAATCCCTCCTCGCCGCCGGCGAGATGAGTTGCAAGAGCGATGCAGGCATCGGCACCCGAAGGCAGAATAGCACCGTAAAGGCAATCTATCAGCAAAACTTCCTCATTTATACCGAAGCCTGCTACAGTTGCATTCTCGATATACAGATAATCCGTAAGCTCACGCGGTATCGTAAAGGTCTTTGAATAAAGATCCTCCCGCGGTATATTTGTGACCGCAACGTAGAGAGTCATAACCTTTGTCATAGACGCAGGATACATCTTGACCCCCGAATTACGGGAAGCGACAACGCGGTTCTGCTCGATATCAACTATAATGGCGTGCTCGGAATATACGCTGTTTCCAAGCAGCTTAGAGTAAAGATCGTAATCGGGATGCAGATTGTAGGGAAAACCGGCAGGCTTCGGAGGTTCCGTAACCGGCGGCTCGGTTTTGGGAGCCTGAGTTACGGGCGGATGTGTTACAGGCTGATCGGTAACACCGGGGATGACTATAACACTGTCGGCGGTATCCGCGGGCTCGGTAACGGGATCGGCAACAACGGGAACGGTTACCTCATCCGTGGTTACTCTGTCCGTTATTTTTGGTGCATCGGGCGGTGCGGCTTGAGCACCCCTTGCAAGAGACGACACTCCGATAACCGCAAGCGCCGCAATTATAAGGCAAAGTATATTGAGGGGAACAAGGTACAGAAAAGCACCGGATGCTCTCTTTTCCGTTGAGTAGCTTCCGGAAAGCTTTCCGTTATTTAAACTGTTTTCGCCGCGGCGCACCTTGTTTTCGTGCTCGGTGTGCACACGGTCACGGTTATGATTATCGTTCATATTACCTTCTTAAACTCCGGCAATGCTTAACCGCAGCTACGGCGGTATGTATCGGGTGTCATCCCCGTATAACGCTTGAAGGTAGCGGAAAAATGCTGTACGCTTGAAAAATGCAGGATGTCTGCGATCTCACACAACTCACATCTTGCGTCTCTTAACAGCACCTTTGCCGTATCTATCTTTTTTTGCAGTATGTATTGCTTGGGAGTAATGTTAAATTCGTCCGAGAACAGATGTATTATATATGATTTGGAGAGGAAAAACTTCTTTTCCACCTCCGCGAGAGTTATATCGAAATTTGGTGTTTCGTCTATCATGCTCTTTATCTGATAAGCAAGAGTAGAAGAAACACGGCGGCGCGCACGAAGAGTACCCACCCTTACGATAACCTCGGTAAGAAGCACCGCAACGTCGCCGAAGACATCATCGCGGTTATTTTCGTCGATAGCGCTGAGAGCATCGCCCATACGCTTGAAAGGCTCATACACGTCGATATGCTCGATTATTACCGGTTCATTGAAGTAATAAGCGGCAAGCGCAGCAGAAGTAAGTCTTCCGCGGGCGTTAATCCATATTTTTGTATACGGCTCGTCGGGGTCTGCCCAGTAGCGGTGGCTGTGTCCGCGGTCAAGATAATAAAAATCCCCCGCCTTAACTGTGTACACCTCGCCCTCGCACTCTATATAACCCTTTCCGCTTATAACGTACTCGAAAACGGATACGTTGTTAAGGCTGAAGCGCGTGCGGTTGCGCTCTATGCGGTAATTCTCGTTAGGAGAGGTTATGCCCGCCATTTCTACGTCAAATGACTTGGACGGGTCAAACTTTCCGGAAGAAACGTAAAACAGCTTTTCATAGCCGCGGCTGATCATTTTTTCACCCCGTAAACATTACAATAATTTGATGACGAAACACATTCTAAGTCAAATTATATGTAAAGTCAATTCCTTTTTTGCAACTCTTTTCGCAAAAAATCAACATTTATCTCCACGGGGTTGAAATTTGAACCTTTATTTCTTAATATTTCGCTTTTCACCGCAAGAATCTCGGGATGCACATCAAGCTCCGATGCAGCGTGAGCAATATCGGGGCATATCTTTACAGCGTCGAAAAGCGCATCGTCGGAGACAAGAAGCTCTGCCGCAAACACGTTTGCCTCATACTCAAGCCGTCCTCCGCCCGAAAAAAGAGCGCTGTCCGCAAGCGCGGTGGTACGTGCTATGCTTTTGTGCAAAAAATGGTGCCCAAGCTCGTGTGCACAAACGAGGCGCGCCTCAGCAGCTCCAAGCGCATTGGAAAGTGCAATAAAGCTTACCCCGTCAAGGACCGTGTACATCCCGTTGAGCGAGCCTAGGTCATAAAAGCATACCCGCACTTCCTCCGCCTCAGCTATAAAAAACGGATCCCGCGAGCAGAACGTCTTTGCGGCCTCGCGAGCCGTTTTTGCTATGGCAAGCATATCAGCCATTTTCAGCCGTCCTTCTGAGAGTTATGGGATCGATGCCCATATCGCAAAGCATTTTATACATTTTTCTTATCGGCAGACCGATGACGTTAAAGTGACAGCCCTCTATGCCGTCTATCCACAAAGAGCATATTCCCTGCACTGCGTAGCTGCCCGCCTTGTCCATAGGCTCGCCAGTGCCTACGTATGCATCGATCTCCTTTTCGCTCATAGCGCCGAAGTGAACGGTCGTGCATTCGCTTCCGCTTACGGTACCCCCGGCTCTTGCTAAGGCAACGCCGCTGTATACCTCATGCGTGGTGCCTGCAAGCATCCTCAGCATATGAGATGCATCCGATCTATCCTTGGGTTTCCCGAGAATTTCGCCGTTTGCGTAAACAACGGTATCGGCACCGAGTATAAGCGCATTTTTCCGCTCCTCAGCGGAAAGAAGCTCCATTGCCGCTTCCGCTTTTCTCGCGGCAAGCTCGCTTACAAGCCTCGCGGGATCAGTCTCTCTGCTGTTTTCATCTGCATTGGGAAGAAGCAGACGGTAAGAAAAACCGAGCATATCAAGAAGCTCGCGTCTGCGCGGCGAAGCGGATGCAAGATAAAGCTCGTACTTCATTTTCCCGCCTTCGCTTTCCAATACATATCGGTAACGGCGTACATTACCTTATCTCTGTCCTCTTCGCTTAACTGACCTCCCGCAAACAGACCGTTGAGCTTAGCAACAAGCTTGCGCATCTCTTTTGCGGCATTGTCACCTCCCTCGCCTCCTGTTATCTCCTCGGGCACACAGTCGGTGTCTGTGATAAGCTCCTCCATATTCACGTTGAATACGGCAGCAAGACGCATATAAAGCTCCGTTTGCTTGGGACAGCATTTTCCCATTTCGTAGTTTATAAGAGTGCGCGACGTAACACCGATGATATCCGCAAGTTCTTGCTGTGTATATCCCTTTCTTTTGCGGAGCATTCTCAGCTTTTCGGCAAAGGTCATAATGTCTCTCCTTATATGTAATATATAAGGGATGCAAAAAAGTCCGGGCAGTAAAAAGAAAAATATTGAAAACACTAAGTTTTAACACACTTCAAAATTTGAAAAGAGGTATGAAAAACCAATAAAGGTGAGTTTTTCTATAAAATTCTCTTTTTACTACGGACAAAATCCGCCCTAGACTTACGCCGGTACGCCTCACGGTAAAGCACGCCCAAAGGGGGAACGATTAATTTTACCTCTCGAGCGAGGTTTACCGAGCGGGTGGATATTTGCCTGTTCCAGCCATTTTTTCCTATCTCCTTACTCTGATATTTTATCATTGCCGGTTGACAGTGTCAACCGAATTTCCGATTTTTTGTGAAATATTTTTCATTTTTCGCATCGCTCTTGCGTTTTTCTTCAATATGTGATAAAATAAAGCATAACTTTTCAAGGAGCCTCTATGATCTACTCATTTGCCGGACTTACCGTTGATATGGAGCCTAAGCTCGATATGCTCCGCTCCCGTTCAAAAAAATACCTCACGGACAGCTCTCTGCCCGCTGATATAAGAATAAGACTGCCCGAAAAGGTATTTGCCGATTTCTGCGAAGAAAACCCGAACCTCACCCCCGAGGAGTGCGAATATCTGCTTTTGGGTTCTGCCTTTTACCACCATCTTGTAGACCATGACGGTATTATGCTGCACTCAAGCGCAGTCGCTTACAAGGGCGAAGCATACCTTTTTTCCGCCGACAGCGGTACGGGCAAATCTACCCATACCTCGCTCTGGCTAAAGGAGTTCGGTGATGATGCTGTGATAATAAACGACGATAAGCCCGCACTGCGCATTATAGACGGAAAGATAATGTGCTGCGGCACGCCCTTTTCCGGCAAGCACGATATCAGCGAGAACCGCCTTTACCCCGTAAAGGGAATTGCCTTTATCGAGCGTGCGGAAACAAATTCAATTTGCCGCATACCTCCCTATGAGACTCTGCCGCTTATAATGCAGCAGACCGTGCGCAGCTTTTCCGAAAGGCGCGGAGAGCGTTTTCTTTCCCTGCTTTCCGACATTCTCACCCGTGTGCCCGTATACCGCCTGAGATGCAATATGGACCCTGAAGCCGCCCACGTATCACTGAACGGAATGAAATGATCGAGCGGTCTATGTATTCCCGAGCGAAGTGTGGGAGCTGAAGTGCAGATCTTAAAAAGTAAAACCGCCGTAACGCGCGAGGTACAGAGCGCATTACGGCGGTTTCGCTTCTTACTGCTTTGCAGTACGTTCTCCCTATGGGAGTACCGTTTGCTTGATATCAGTATAATCCACAATTGCTACAAAAAAATGACGGCTTTGTAAACAATATGTGAATTTCACTTTACTTGCCCTCGGGAGGACGTACGGCAGGAACGGTGGTGGAAGGTGCGGTAGTTGACGGCGCTGTTGTTACGGCAGTTGTGGTATCGGAAGCATCTCGGCTGTCCGTTGTTCCGCCGCCGAGCATTCCGTCGCTTCCGCCGAGCTCGTCGGTGCCGGGCATATCGCTCACGTTGCCGGGAGTTGTGGTAAGATCGGGAACTCCGGGAATTACGGAATCATCCGTACCGCCGATCACGTCATCCGCTTTATCGGTGGACTGAGACACGCCGTTTGTTGGAGTATTCGCCATATCTGAGGTGCCCGAAGTACCGTCCGCAGGACCGCCGCCGCAAGCATAGAGAGTAAACATCACCGCGCACAGCGCAAAAAGGGATAACAGATACTTGGATTTCATTTTACGGCCTCCTTTGAGACATAGAAAACCAAAGTCGCCGTACCTCCGTAAACGAAGGTACGGCGCAACTCTATTATGCCCGTGTTTTTAATTTTTACACTTTTTATTTAATTTTATTTACAGCAATCACAACAAAATCGCCGATCTTGGCAACTGTGTCCTTGATAAAGTCCGCATCTATCTCGACTTTGGTGCGCAAGGTAACTGTTTTTGCCGCTACGTCCGCCGATGCCTCAACGCCTTCAAGCTTGTTAAGCACGGCAACTATTCTGCCGGAGCAATGCTCGCACTTCATACCATCAACGTTAAGTATGTACTCATGCGAAAAAGTTTCTCCGCCGTTTATCTTTTTTGAAAACACGTTCTTGAGCTTATCTGCAAATCCTGCCATTTTATTTTCTCCTTTTTATTATTATCTGTTATCATACGGGTACCATCGGAAGATCGAATCCCGTGTCATCGGATGTTTCTGCGGTGTCTTCTGCCGGTTCGTCCGTAAATGCGGGAGCATCTGTGGTAATGGGCGCTTCCGTAGTGACCGGCGCGTCAGTTGCGGGTGAATCGGTAACGGCACCGCCGTCTCCGCAGGCGCTAAGCACTGCCATAACAGAAAACAAGGCAGTCACAATAAGAAACTTCTTCATAAACTTCCTCCTAAATAACGGCAGACGCGTGCCTTACTGCGTGGCAATTTATATTGACCGCAAGCGGCAAGCCTGCTATATGGGTGGGATAATACTCGCATTTTACCGCAAGGGCAGTGATGTCTCCGCCAAAGCCTGCTGCTCCTATACCTATCGCATTTACTGCATCGAGCAGCTTCTTTTCAAGCGCCGCGTAGCGCTTATCGGGATGGCTGTCGCCGATGGGACGCGTAAGCGCACGCTTTGCAAGGATAGCAGAATACTCAAAATCTCCTCCTATTCCTACGCCCACAAATATGGGCGGACACGGGTTAGAGCCTGCTTTTTTTACAGTTTCCGTAACAAAAGCTATAACTTCATCCTCGCCGGCGGAGGGATTGAGCATCTTTACCGCGCTCATATTCTCGCTTCCGAATCCCTTGGGTGCGCAAGTCAAGGTCAGCTTATCTCCGGGCACGCTGCGGATGTGCAGTATAGCAGGGGTATTATCGTTTGTATTTTTGCGGCCGTAGAGCGGATCGTCAACGACCGAGAGCCGCATATAACCCTCGGTGTATCCCTTGCGCACACCTGCGTTTACCGCATTCTCAAGCGTTGCGCCGTCGATATACACGTCGCACCCCACATCCGCAAACACTATCGCCATCCCCGTATCCTGACATACGGGCACACCAAGATCTGCTGCAAGGTCTATATTTTCCGCAAGGCGGCACAGCGCCGCTTTGCATCTTTCTCGCCCTTCCCGTGCGGCGGCACAGAGAAGCGCCTCCTTCAGCTCGGGTTCAGGGTAATAATTCGCTTTTTTAAACAGCTCCGCAACCGTTTCGGTCACAAGCTCTGCATTTATTATCCTCATATACGTCAATCTGCCAAGTCGTTATAAAATACTATCTCGTGCGGCATACAAAGTCCAAGCTTTTCGCGCGCAACGCGGATTATGTACGCAATGTCAACAGGCGCGTCCATATCCTCCTTCAGCTCCTCTATAACAGCCATATTGCCGTCATAGCTCTCCTGAAGCTTTTCTATCTCATCCAACAGCTCGTTTCTTTTCAGCTGAAGGCGCATAACGGTAAATATGCCCACAACTGCAAAAAATACTGCAAGCACCTTTATTATGAGCGCCGTTCCGTTCTGTTTGTTTTTCATTTTACCTCCCGTGTCCTTGCCTGAGACCGCAAAGACCGCTAAGTAACCGTTTTTCCGTTCTTTTTGTATATATGCGCAGATATGCGAGCCTGATAGCGTTCATAACGTATTTCGACACACACCTCCACGCGGGGAGCATAATCTTTCTTACCGGGAGCATTACAAAATACAGCAGATACTCAAAAAGTATTCCCAAAGCAAGCTTCAAAATGCCGAATATTCGGATGACAGCCGCACCTACTGTAAAGTGACAGCACAAAAACCCGATAGCGGCCACTGCCGCCGCCGAACCTCTCACCTTGCCGCCGTAATTAAAAAACACGCACAAAAGGCAAAACGCGGCAACCGTAAAAAACAGTACGTCACCCAAAAAAACCAGCACATCAAGCGTACGTGCCTTGAGACAGGAACGCGTTTTCTTCTTTTTTACGCCAAGCAGAGGAAGGCACAGTCTCTCCCTTTCCGGCAGTTTAAGTCCGCTGTACGATATTCCCGCCGACATACGGCTCATCCTTATTATATCATAGAACACGGAAAGCACGCATCCGCACACGAATGAGGCGGCAAACAGCAACAGCTGTTCGCTTATTTTTACGTGCATCAGCGCTTTCCGATGGCAAAAAGTCCGCGTTTTTCGGACTTTTGCTTTTTATCCGAGTACCACAAGCCGCCTATTTTTCCCGTAACACTTACCTTTCCCTCGGCAAGGGAAAGATCCTTTACGGCAAGCGAGCTTCCCTCGACATCAAGCAGTCCGCAGACCGTATCGAGGCATACACAGCTTTCGTCAAAAGCAGTGACGTCCGTCACTCCGCTTATAACGAGACTTTCTCTGTTTTCAAGAAATACGCTGTGCTCGGTTTTCTTTGGCTCTTCTTTTTGTATAGAAGCGTGATTTGCATTCATATTCTTCCGCCTTCAGACATTTTTGTAAATCTTATGCCGAAGCGCGTAAAAAAATTACTGATCTATTACCTCGTACATAGTACCGGCATCTGCCTTTTTGGTGCTATCCTTGATTTCGGTAACACGAACCCTGAGCGTTCTGCCTCCAAAAGCGATCTCGATAATATCTCCGGTTTTTACATCATACGAAGGCTTTACAACCCTGCCGTTTACGGAAACGTGCTCCGCGCCACAGGCATCGTTTGCAACTGTTCTGCGCTTTATAAGGCGCGCCACCTTTAAAAACTTGTCTATTCTCATCTCAAAAAATTTGGGGCTGAAGCAATATTATGTTGCCACAGCCCCTTTTGCCTATATTCTTATTACTTAACAGCGTCCTTGAGGCCCTTACCTGCGGTAAACGCGGGAGTCTTGGAAGCAGCGATCTCCATAGCCTCTCCGGTCTTGGGGTTTCTGCCGGTTCTTGCGGCACGGGTCTTAACCTCAAAAGTACCAAAGTTAACTATCTGGATCTTCTCGCCTGCTGCGAGAGCATCGGTTACTGCATCGAGAACAGCGTTAACAGCCTTCTCTGCATCCTTCTTGGTGAGTTCGCCCTTTTTTGCTACGGCATCGATAAGTTCGGTCTTATTCATTTTTTCTTTCCTTTCATTTCGTCTTTACGACTTTAATATTAACATTACGATTATATCATCCGTCGATTCATTTATCAAGAGCATTTTCAATATTTTTTCCCGTAACCATGGCGTTTTTTGCACATTTTTTGCCAAAAAATCGTTTATTAAGACTCTTTAGGGAACAGATGGAGCTTGCGGCAAACAGAAAGAAGTCTTTTTCCCTTAGGAAGCATCTCGATATCGGATGGAGAAACGGCGCGCAGACGGAATATAAGTACAGCGTAAACGAGCACTGCGGCAACCACAGAAACCGCCGTAACGATGGCGTTTTCCATTCTTCCCGATACCGCCCCGCCGAACATAAGGCTCTCGCTTATCCGCGATGCGCCGAATGCAACAGCACCGCAAGCGGCGGCGGAAAGCAGGGGACGCAGGAAGGACGTTCTTACCGAAGGAATGAAACCTACGTGCTTGTAAACAAAGTACAGATTAAGGCTCATTGCAACGGCATAGCAAAGCACTGTGCTTATCGGAGTTCCGTATATGCCGACAGCGGGGATACCGCAAAGCACAAAGCTTGCTACAAGCTTAGTTGCCGCGCCCGCAAGCATGGAAACAATGGGAAGCGATTCCTTGCCTGCCGCCTGAAGCGCACAGTTGGAGGTTGCAAGCACACCCATAAAGAACACTGCAAAAGCAAGCACGGAAAGCAGAGGTGCCATAGTGAGACTGCTTTCGCTGTTAAAAAGCGCAGGCAGGATATAGCTTGCGATCGCAGACATACCGAATGCGCACGGAAGCGCTATCATTGCCGTAAGGCGGAATGAGGAATCGAGGACCGTTTCCATACGTTTCTTTTCCCTGCGCGCTATACATTCCGCAACAAGAGGCACTATAACGTATGCAACGGGGTATATAAGCACCGGAGGAAGATTGAAAAGAGATACACACTGAGTTGTATAAGCTCCGTAAAGTTCGACGGCTCTTTCGGGGAGTATGCCCGATACCTCAAGGCGCGAACGCATTACAAGAGTATCTATAAGGGATGCAAGGCTCATTACGGAGGAGCTGATGGTTATAGGCACGGCGACCGCCGCGAGCTTGCGCACGATGGTCTTTCCGCTGTCGCAATCATCAACACCCGATTCTCCGTACTCCTCGTAATATTCCGCATCATAAACGGCGGGTTTAAAAAACAGCTTTGTTATCCACAGATAGCCGAGGCCAGCAAGCACACCGACGGTGATACCGAATATTCCGTACGCCGCAACTACCTCAATGGGCTTGCCCTGAGAGATAGCGTAATTTGCAAGCAGCATGCCGATAACGAGCTTGCCGAGGGATTCAAGTACCTGTGATATTCCCGTGGGGATGAGCATACGGAAGCCTTGGAAATAACCGCGGAACGCACTTGAAAGACATACAAGAAACAACGTAGGCGCAAGCGCTATAACGCAGGTCTGTGCCTTCTCGTCCACAGCGCCGGCAAACTGACGGGAAAACGCGGTCATTACCAGCGTACCCACGGCACCTATGATAAAAAACAGAAGCAAGGTAAGCTTATATATCTTTTTTACCTGCTTAAAGCGTCCCTTTGCTCTGCTCTCCGCCACAAGGCGGGAGACCGCAACGGGCAGACCGGCTGTTGATATCATATAGAACAGAACGTAAACGGTATACGCGGCGTTAAAATACGCCATACCAGTGTCGCCCAGAAGATCGTTCATCGGTATCTTGTAGAAGAGACCGATCACCTTAGTTATTATATTGGAAAGACCGTAGACAAGAACACCCGAGACAACAAGTCCCCTGCCCCTTGCCTTCGCCTCATTACTGCTTATTCCGTTTTCCGACATAACAAAGCTTCCTTAATAAACAAATTCACAAAACAGAGAGCCGATAGCGAGATATCCTCGGTCAATAGGCTCTATATCCTCAAGGCGACCGATTATATCGTTTGCATACGCCTTGTAAGGACTGCTTGCAGAAACGTCCGCAAGATACCGGGCAAGCATGGGTTTTAGCATATTAACACCGTAAGCGTGCATGGAATCAACGCAAATAACACGCTCGTGGATCTGAGTAAAGATGTTCTTTTCCTCATTATCGCGCACGGTCTTCCACATCTCAAGCTCTTTTTCCGCTGTGGAGCCGCGCTGTAAGCAGTTGCGGACTATACGGCGGAACATTCTCAACTCGTCGCAGTCAAAGATACGGCCGCCGCACTGAAGCTGCCCCATAGGACGTATAAACAGCTCCGCGCATTCAAGATGCATAAAAAGAGCCTCGACCTCGGGATATACCGCTTGTATACCCTCAAGAAGGACAACGGGTTCGCCGGAAAGATCCACTTCGCGCTTACCGATGCGCCTGCCCTCTGCAAAGCTGAAACGCGGCACGTAGCCTTTTTCGCCCAGTTCGATCTCCCGTGCAAATTCTGCGAGAGCATCAAGGTCGATGGACTTAACGCTTTCGTGCTCCGCTTCTCTGCCCTCTGCCGCCGCGCGGCGGGCGTTTTCCTCTTTATCGAGGTAAAAATCGTCTATAGCAACGAAAACAAGTCTTTTGCCGAACTCGGCAAACTTTTTTGATATCTTCTCGGATGCCGTAGTCTTTCCGCTTCCCGAAGGGCCCGAGAGCAGAATGACACGCAATTTGCCGTTGTGGACAATGCGCTCTATCGCACCGTTCAGTCTTTTTTCGAACGCGGCATCCTCATTTTTTACAAATTCTTTTTTTTCAATTTCCGATTTGAATTTTGCGATACCTTGCTTCATAAAAGCCTCCGTTTACTCGTTATCGGCACCGTCGGCATCCGCGTCTGTACGGCTGAATGCCTCCTCTGCCGCAAAAAGCTTCTCCTCAAAAGCAGATGCGCTGAAATCGTCTCTTAAATATTCGTATGGATATTTAGGGTTAATTATGCGTTTGATTTT
>JAZQJQ010000097.1:0-13947 GCA_045541735.1 Eubacteriales bacterium | reverse complement strand
ACGATCCGACTTATGCAGGTCTCACTGAAACGGACCCCGATATCGATGTGTATCCTACGTCTGAATCCGGAGTGGTTTATGTAAATGAATCCGCACCTAAGGGCGGTGACGGAAAGACTCCTGAATCGGCTGTGAACGGCTTTGGACAGGCAGTGTGCCTTTTGCGCGAAAGCGGTGGTACCGTAGTGATCTGCGGTCCGTGTACCATTAATTATACTTGCCATTTGCCGGAAACAAAAAAGCTCATCAAGGTAACTTCGGTTTACGGCGGTGTAGATTACCGTGCAACTGTAAACGCAAAGCTTTCTCTTAAATACGGCCTGTTTATGTACGGCGATTTTGAATATGACGACGTAGAAATACACTCTGCCGGAAAAAACATTGTATTTGTTTGCAACTACAATAACGTTACTATTGGCAAGGGCGTTACCTCCACCATTGCAAGCAGTGCTGCGGGCAGTATTCTGTTTGTTGCCGGCGTTAACGGAACGTTTGGCGGTGAGGATGTTGAACCGTTTATTTTGCGCGATGAGTGTAACATTGAGATAAATGCCGGAACGTGGATGTACATCCGAGCAGGCAACCGCAGAAACTATGATCAATCTCCCATCGGCGGTATCGCTGAGACGGGCAAGCTGACGATTACAGTAAACGGAGGAACGTATACCAATACCGGAGGAAATCTGACCGCTGCAACGGGAATGAACAGCAACCGCGGCATATGCAATCTTGTTATTAACGGTGGAGATTTCAAGGGCTCGATATACGGAGTCAGCCGTGTTGGCGGCAACACAACGGATGAAGAGGCGGTAATGTCCGGTAAGGTAAACCTTGTAATAAACGGCGGAACCATTGCGGGACGCATAATTGCCGTGCAGGATAATACGGTTGAGATAACGGGTGAGATCAACGTAACCTGCGCCAAGGCGTACGAAAGTAAGCTTACAGGTAATTTTACAAATAAAGTGATTAAATAAAAAACAGTGAACAAGCACTTTTGTGCTTGTTCACTGTTTTCTTCTGCTTACATATACTGATAATAATACGTAAAAGGGGAAATTAAATGTCGCGCTGTACGCTTTGCCAGCTGAAGGAGAAGGAAGTAATAAACGTTTGTGACGGGAGAAGGCTTGGGTGTGTTGAGGACCTCGAATTTGAGATAGATTCCGGTAAAATATGCTCGCTGATACTCTCTGAGCGCGGCGGCATCTTAGGTTTTGGCAGGGGGGAGGGTGTGTTTGTTCCGTGGTCCTCGATAAAACGCATCGGTCCCGATATAATTCTTGTGGATATAGGTGAGGAACCTCCTGCGTGTTGTGAGGGTGAACCCGAGAGACCCAAGCCGCCAAAACCGCATAGGCGGGGTCTGTTCGGATAATATTTAGTTTTTTTGTAAAAATACTTGGCAAAAAATATAAAAGGGTGTATAATAATTGTGTATATGTATGTATTTTTGCATTATTTTTGCTCGCATAAATAAAAATAAGGAATTATGCTATGGATATTAAGGACATTCTTGCAAAAGTTGACCACACCCTGCTTGATACTTGTGCAACCTGGGAAAGGATTCGCACCATTTGCGATGAGGGAATCGAATTCGGGACCGCATCGGTCTGCATCCCGCCTTGCTTTGTAAAGCAGGCGGCTGAGTACGTTTGCGGAAGGATCGCAATATGCACCGTTATAGGCTTCCCGAACGGATATCAGACAACAGCAGTAAAATGCTCCGAGGCGCTTGAGGCAGTTCGCGACGGCGCTTCTGAGATAGATATGGTCATAAACCTCGGAATGGTCAAGGAAGGTAAATACAGTGCAGTACGTGACGAGATACGTGCGGTACGCCTTGCCTGCGGCGAGAAGATACTGAAGGTCATTATAGAGACCTGCAAGCTTACCGATGAGGAGAAGATAGAGATGTGCCGAGTTGTCTCGGAGGCGGGCGCTGACTATATCAAGACTTCCACGGGCTTTGCCGAAGGCGGCGCTACCAGAGAGGATATTACACTTATGACCGCCAACGTTTCGCCCGAACTGAAGATCAAAGCTGCGGGCGGAATCAAAACCAAAAAGGATGCCGAGGACTTTATTTTACTCGGTGCAGACAGACTCGGTACCAGCCGTTTGATCAGCATCGCAAAAAATGAGACGGCAGAGGGCAGATATTGATGAAAAGAAGAGCATTTGTTATAGTGCTTGACGGAACCGGTGCTGGCGAAGCACACGATGCCGCCGAGTACGGGGATAAAGGCGCCTTCACGTTGAAAAACGCATACGAAGGCGGTGCACTCGATATACCGAATCTCGTGTCATTAGGACTTGGAAATATTGATGGACTTGATTTTCTTGGTACTGCCGAGTCGCCTTTTGCGGCTTACGGCAAGATGGCAGAACTCTCTATCGGCAAGGATACCACCACGGGACATTGGGAGATAGCAGGTATTATCGGAAAAGAGCCTCCCAAGGTATATCCCGACGGATTTCCGCCTGAAACGGTTGCTCTTATCGAAAAGGCGGCAGGCAGGGAGATAATCGTTAACAAGCCTTACTCGGGTACTGCTGTCATAGACGACTACGGCGAGGAGCATCTGCGTACAGGTAAGCTTATCGTTTACACCTCCGCCGACAGCGTTTGCCAGATAGCGGCGCACGTTGACGTAGTGCCCACGGATGAACTGCACGCGATATGCCGCAGGGTCAGAGAGGTCCTTGTCGGGAAGCATACCGTTGGCAGAGTAATCGCGCGTCCGTTTGCAGGAAAGGCTCCGGATTTTTACCGCACGGAGGACAGAAAGGATTTTGCGCTCGTTCCCCCTTATTCTGTGCTTGATGCTATCAAAAACGCGGGCAAGGATGTTATTGCCGTTGGCAAGATATCCGATATATTTGCGGCAAAGGGAGTTACAAAAAGCTATCCCGTACACGGCAATCCCGATTGCTGTGATGCGGCGATGAAGGTGCTTTGGGAGGATTTTAACGGGATTTGCTTCGTAAACCTTGTAGACACCGATACAGAATTCGGCCACCGCAGGGACTGCGAAGGCTTTGGAAGATGTCTTTCCGCCTTTGACCGATGGCTTCATCAGTTTATGCGTTTTATGCGCAAGGATGATCTTCTTATAATCACCGCAGATCATGGCTGTGACCCGGGATATTTCGGCACAGACCACACCCGCGAATACGTTCCGCTCCTTGTTTACGGACACGGGATTGTTCCTGGTGACCTTGGTGTGCGTAATACATTTGCGGATGTTGCTGCAAGTGTTGCCGAGTGGCTCGGTGTTAAATACGAAAGTGTCGGAACTTCGTTCGTTTCTCCGCTATTACCCGAATTTGATGCAGACGAACTTGCAGAAAAAGCAAGAAATGCAATGCAGCTTTCCTATTCGCCGTATTCTATGTGTACTGTGGGCGCCGCTCTTTTGTGTGACGACGGAGCTGTATATACCGGCGCTAATATAGAGAACGCGGCATATACTCCCACCGTATGCGCAGAGCGTTCTGCGTTTATACGCGCTATAAACGAAGGCAAGCGTAAATTCCGCGCTATTGCCGTTTGCGGTGAGAATACCAGACTCCGTAGCGAGGGAGATCTTTTCTATCCTTGCGGTGTATGCCGTCAGTTTATGCGCGAATTCTGCTCCGAAGATTTTAAGATCATCGTTACAAACCCCAGAGGAAGCCGCACGGAGATATATACCCTTGGACAGCTGCTCCCCCACGGTTTTGGGCCTGATAACGTAATTTAAAGAACGGGAGATACACAATGATAACTAAGTGGAAACGCGAGGACGTTCGCCGAGTACTTGAGATGGTGGATATTGACAGTCTTGTTTCGAAAAAACATCCTTTGAGAAAAATTGAGGATGCAATTGACTGGGATTCCGTCTACGTTGCGGCAGAACCGTTTTATTCTGCCAGTACGGGCAGGCCTGCAATTGACCCGGCTGTTATCATAAGAATAATTCTTCTTGTCAGAACGCAAAAAAAGGCTACTGTGAGATCGGTGCTCAAGCAAGCGGGCGACAGTATCTCTATGCGCTGGTTTATCGGATATTGCCTATCGGAGAAGCTTCCGTCCGTCTCTGCAGTCAGTTCTGCAATAGCTGAGCGCTTTGATGAGTCATCCCTTGTCCGTATTCTTGAGGGGGTATTCAAGGATCTTTATAACGCCAAGGCGTTAAGCGCAACCTCCCTCGGTATGCCTACCAAAGTAAAGCTCCGCCCGAGAGCAGCCGGCTATGCCGAACGCCTTGACGAAGCCTGCAATGCCGCTGCCCGAAAGGCCGTCCGCTCCGTTCTGCGCGAGCTTGTACTGAAGAAAAAACAAAAATGACAAAACGGCTGTTTCGGAAGAAACAGCCGTTTTCTTGACAAAGCTTCCGATTTGTATTATTATTTCCTTGTAATCAGCTTTCCGGTTTATCAAGGAGGTTATTATGAACGAGCTGTTAAAATGCACGGGGATCACAAAAAAGTATGCAAGTGTGCTTGCCTTGGATAACGTTGATCTGACAATTGAGCGTGGCAAGATAATCGGTCTTTTGGGGCCGAACGGATCGGGCAAAACTACGCTTATAAAGCTTATAAACGGTCTGCTTACACCCACGGAGGGAAGCATAACCGTAAACGGAAACGCTCCGGGTGTGGAAACGAAAAAAATCATTTCCTACCTTCCTGATAATAATTTTCTGCCGATGTGGATGACAGCCGAGCAGATAGTTGAGCTGTTTTCCGATTTTTATGACGATTTCAGACCCGAGCTTGCTTTTGAGATGCTTGACAAGCTTGGTATTTCGAGAAACGCAAGGCTGAAGAATCTTTCCAAGGGAAATAAGGAAAAGGTGTGCCTTATCCTTGTTATGAGCCGAAACGCGCTTCTTTACGTACTTGATGAGCCGATTGCGGCAGTCGATCCCGCAACAAGGGATTACGTTGTTTCAACTATTATAAACAACCACAATCCCGATTCATCTGTTATTATTTCAACCCATATTATTTCCGATATCGAGCCTGCCCTTGACGAGGCGATATTCATAAATAACGGACGCATAGTTCTGCACAAGTCCGTGTATGCAATTCGCGAAGAGGACGGCAAAACCGTCGATGCGCTCTTCAGGGAGGTGTTCAAATGGTAAAGAAGCTTTTAAAACACGAATTTATCTATTACGTTCGCTCCTTCGTTTTGTTTTTGCCGATCGTTTTGATAATTGCGGTGATGCGTAGGATTGCAGATGCCATCGACGGCAATCGCGTTGTTCACGATTTGGCACTGGGATCCGCAACGTTTATGCTTGTTGTATCTTGTGCGGCTTTGCTAACACTTTCGTTCGTAGCGGCGGTCGTTCGCTTTTACAAGAATATGTATACCGCGGAGGGATATCTTACCTTTACCTTGCCGGTTACAAATGAGCAGCATATATTCGTTAAGCTTTTTACGGGAATTGTTTGTATGGCGGTGTGCGCTCTTACGGTTTTAGTTGCGGTCTTGATCGCGCTTCCGTTTGAAGATCTTGCAGCGTTTTTCCGTGATCTCGGTGAAATGTTCGGCTCAATAATTGATGACACCGGAGTACTTAATACTGTAGTTTACGTAGCCGAGGTTCTAATCATTTTAGTTTTGTATGCTGCGTATGGTCTTCTTTTGGTGTACGGCTGTATTACTGTGGGACAGACCGCCAAAAAGCATAGGATACTAAAGGCTATCGGTGCATACTACGTTTACCATATAGCAAGGCAAACGCTTGGCACCGTGCTTAGCATTATACTTATCACCATTGAAATTCCGGATACGCCCAACGTTTCCGTTGAAGTGCCGGAGATCGCTGCCAGAGTCGGGAATATAATTGCCGTCCATATTGTACTTGTCGGAGTTATACTGTTCTTCGCGGTGATATGTGCCGTTTTGTGGGCGATCACCCAGCATATAATGACTAAAAAACTTAATCTTGAATAGAGTAATAAAAAGAACCGAACGGCTGTTCGGTTCTTTTTTATCATATCTTTGCATCTCGGAATGCTTTGATCTCCGCGATAAGCCGCGGAACAATCATATTCTGCGGGATCTTGCCGGCGGTAACGCCCTTGTAGAAGAGAAGGGCATCGCCATCGCCGCCTGCTATTCCTATGTCGGCCTCTCTTGCTTCTCCGGGGCCGTTTACGGCACAACCCATAAGAGCAACAGTGATCGGCACTGAACGCAGATCTTCTGCATCTACAGCTTCTTCAAGTTTAGCGAGCAGTTCGATAAGGCTGATTCTCGTTCTGCCGCAAGTGGGGCAGGAGACGATGTTAAGACGCGGCTTTTCAGAAAGACCGAGCGAATCAAGGATGTTTCTTGCGGCGGCGATCTCCTTGACGGGATCTGCTGTAAGGGAAACACGTACGGTGTCACCTATGCCCTCCGCGAGCAACGTTCCTATTCCGATAGAGCTCTTGATCAATCCCATTCCCTCGCCGCCGGCTTCCGTAACTCCGATATGTATCGGATAGCTGCACATTTGGCCGAGAAGGCGGTTAGCTTCAATAGTAGTCATAACCGACGATGCCTTTATGGATATTGCAATATCGTTAAAACCAAATCTTTCAAGCAGGGAGGTATGGAACATAGCACTCTCGCACAGCGCGGCAGCGGTAGGCGCACCGTACTTTGCAAGTATGCTTTTTTCAAGGGAGCCTGAGTTTACACCGATGCGTATAGGCACGTTTTTTCTTTTTGCGGCGTCTACAAGGTCCTTTACTCTGTCCTCGCTCCCGATATTTCCGGGGTTTATACGAATCTTGTCAACTCCCGCTTCAAGTGCAAATAGCGCTGCGCGGTAGTCAAAGTGGATATCCGCAACGATCGGAATCTCAACTCCCGCATTCTTAACGTAATAGATGCATTTTGCGGCATCGGGGGTCGGAACTGTTATTCGAACTATGTCGCAGCCGGCATCTTCAAGTCTTCTAACCTGAGCGAGCGTTGCTTCAAAGTCCATAGTATCGGTATTGGTCATTGACTGCACGCTTATCGGTGATTTGCCGCCGACCTTGACTTTGCCGACTGTGATCTCTCGGCTTGTTCTGCGTTTGTATTCCGTCATAGCTACCTCACAAACAGCTTTATAACGTCCTTAAAGGTTATAAAAATAATGAATGCGAACAAAAGAAGCATAACAGCGCCGTGAAGATATCCCTCAACCTTGCGGTTTATCGGTTTGCGGAATATCATCTCATAAAGCACAAAAACTATTCTTCCTCCGTCAAGCGCAGGGATGGGAAGAAGATTCATAACACCGAGGTTTACGGCGATCACTGCGGCAAGGTAAACAAGATTTTCAAACTGCTTTGTTTTGGCAGTTTCAACAATTACCTCGGTAACTCCCACGGGTCCCGAAACAGCTTCCATACCGTAGCGGCCCGAAATAAGATCGACTAGTCCGTCCCACACCATCTTTACGGTAGATAGTGAGCGGAAAAAGGCGTGCTTTGCAACATTCAGCACTGTGGCTCTTTCTCCGTAAACTCGGAAATCGTAATCACCGAAAGTAACGCCTTGGTCTGTGAATGTAGGGAAGGCGACGTCCTCAATAACTACCCTATCGCCGTTACGGATGACAGTAATATCAATAGGCTCAATACCTTGGCGCATGATCTCGTAAACAAGCTCGTTTGCTGTGTGAACTCCGATCTTTCCGACCTTAACTACTTTGTCGCCTGCATCAAGTCCTGTGGAATCGGAAAGGGCGGTCTCGCTTGCTTCGGGAACGATGAATTCGTAGATCGTGGTGGACCCGAGCTGATCTCTTGTTCCTATAACAAGTGCGGTCATAAGAATTATGCCGGTGAGAATGTTGATCACTCCGCCTGCGGCCATAATTATAAGCCTCTGCCAAGGCGCCTTCTTCTGGAGGGCGTTGGGGTCGTCCGTTTCGCCGTCTTCACCTACCATACTGACGTAACCGCCGAAGGGAAGAGCGCGGAGGGACCATAAGATCCCCGTTTTTTTTGCTTTTCTTTGGAATATCTTCGGACCCATACCGATCGAGAACTCGGTGATGCTTACTTTAAAGAGCCTTGCGAAAAGGTAGTGTCCCAATTCGTGCATCAGAACGAGCGCACCGAAGATGAGTATTGCAAGTATAACGTAAAGAATGGTCATTTTTATCTCTTTCTCAGATTTTTGATCGTATTAGTTGTTTCAGTTGCTATTCTGCGCGCTTCCGTATCAGCATAGTAGATGCTTTCAACGGTCAGCTCGCTCATTTCCGGTGTCTTTTCATAGGTGTCAAAAACTACCTCGGGTATGTGCTTGAATGATATCTCCCCGTGAAGAAATGCGTTAACGGCAACTTCGTTTGCGGCGTTAAGCACGGCAGGGCGGGTCTTTCCGTCGCCGAGAGCTTTGAACGCAAGCGCAAGAAGTGGGAAGGTCTTTGTATCCGGAGCCTTGAAGGTAAGCTTTGCTGTCTTAAACAGATCAAGTGCGGGGGTAGCTCCGTGCATCCTGTCGGGATAATTGAGAGCATATGCAACGCAAAGGCGCATATCCGGTACAGACATCTGTGCTATTACCGCGCTATCAATATATTCTACCATAGAGTGTATTATACTCTCCGGGTGGACCACTACCTCTATCTTATCTGCAGGCACGTCAAACAGTCTTGCTGCTTCGATCACCTCAAAACCCTTATTCATAAGGGTTGCACTGTCAATAGTGATCTTTTTGCCCATTGACCAAGTGGGGTGGGCAAGGGCATCGGAGAGAGTAACGTGTTCAAGATCTTCCGGAGTCTTTCCGTAAAACGGGCCGCCCGATGCGGTTATGATAAGCTTGTTTATTTCTCCGTGAGTACCGCTTCTGAGGCATTGATGTATAGCGCAGTGTTCGCTGTCGACGGGCAGAATATCGGTTCCGGTTTTCTTTGCAAGAGCCATTACAGCCTCGCCCGCGGCAACGATGCTTTCCTTATTTGAAAGTGCAAGGCGCTTGCCCGTCTTGATAACCTCAAGGGTAGAGAATAAGCCGTCAAATCCTATAACGGAGTTTACAAACGCATCAGAATCTACAGCCGATATAAGCTGGCTTACGCCCTCTCTTCCGCAAAGCACCTTTGTGTCGCAATCGGCAACGCGTGCCTTTAGGTCCCGCGCGGCGGCTTCATCCTCAAGCGCTGCATACGCCGGGTGGAATTCTCTTATTTGAGCCTCTACCGCAGAAACGTTTTTGTTTGCGGTAACGGCTGTAATCTTAATGTCTGGGTTATATCTGGCTACGTCAAGTGCCTGAGTGCCAACGGAGCCGGTTGAGCCTAAAACCACTGTTCTTAACATATTCTATCCTCAGTCTGTCAGCTGAACAGAGAAATATTCATTTGCGTGCCTATGATGGCAAGCAGCATTGAAACGGCAATAAGCGAGTCGAAACGATCCATAACTCCACCGTGACCCGGAAAAAGCTTGCCGTAATCCTTGATCCCGTAATTACGCTTCACGGCCGATGCTACAAGATCGCCTATTTGGGAGACTACAGCAAGTATGAGTCCTGTGAAAGAAAGCGCAAGATAATCGGGATCAAGCTCTGTGAAATGAGATACGATCGCGCCGTAAGCTATAAAGGCAAGAACACACACAAGTGTTCCGCCGATGGATCCTTCTACGGTCTTCTTGGGACTGATTCGGGGTATGAGCTTGTGCTTGCCGAAAAGCATACCGCTGAAATAGCAGAAGGTGTCGGTCACAAACGCACCTATGTATATCATAGGAAACACAAATTTCGCATTCGGAATTATAGATATGAGCTCGATTGCCGTAAATCCGGCTATAATATAGGTGCAAAGCAAAAAAGCTTGAGCCGTATCTCCGCTGTTGTATTTATCCGGGAGAAAAACAGAGAGTGCGAGCGTGTACATAACGGAAAGAACAACAATAACGATAGCGGAAGGGAGAAACATCTCACGCATATCGAGAAAACGCGCCGCAAGAGGACTTATAACAGCAACAACGTAGGTTGGAACGGCAGTAAGCAGGTGCTTATCTCTGCCTATACAGCTGAGCATTTCGTGAACACCGATAACACAGAGAAGTGAACAAATAATTGGTAGAAATACGGTGTCCATAAAGAGCACGGTGGGAACGAATAAAAGCGCGAACAGAAGTATTCCTGTTATTATTCGGGTCTTCATTTTGAGGTCTTATCTCCTTTATCGCCGTCTTTCAAACCTCCGTAGGTACGGTTTCGGTTGTAAAAACTGCGTATTATATCGTCAAGCTGGTCGTTTGAAAGATCCGGCCAGAGAATATCCGTAAAGTAAAGCTCGCTGTATGCAAGCTGCCATAAGAGAAAATTGGAAAGACGGTATTCGCCCGCAGTACGTACAAGCAGATCTGGGTAAGGACTGTGTGCGGTGTAAAGAGCACCGTCTATGTCTTTTTCGGTTACCTCGGTCATTCCGGAAGCAATAAGGGAATTTACAGCGTGCACCATTTCGGAGTGTGCTCCGTAATTGAGTGCAATATTCAGAGTGAGGGGAAGATGTGCGGAGATTTTTTCGAGATACTCGGCTTTTTCGCGTATTTTATCAGGAAGACCGGATTTATCGCCGATAAAGTGATATGCAGTGCGGTTTTCCTCAAGCTCGTTTATGCCTCTGTCCATATAGGAAGATAGCAGACTCATAATAGTGTCCACTTCAGCCTTGGGGCGCTTCCAGTTTTCGGTGGAAAACGCATAGACCGTAACGTGAGGTATGCCAAGCTCGCGGCAATGCACCATAAGGCGGTCAAAGGATTTCATACCCTCAATGTGTCCCATGGGTCTTTGCATTCCGCGGCGCTGTGCCCATCTGCCGTTTCCGTCCATTATAAACGCGATGTGACGGAGTCTGTCATCTATTATTACAGGTTCCTTTTCCGGCGCTGTGCGCTTTTTAAAAAATGCCATAATATACTCCAATCCAACGCTAAAGCGTCAGCATCAGTTATCCTTGTTGAGGGTCTCGTTTACTGTCTTGCAAGCGACCTCGGCTGCTCTGCGGTAAGACTCCCACTTGGAGGCAAAAGATGTGGTGCCAGACATAGGAAGGTTTGCAACCATATCCTTGATACCGCCGATGTTGTAAATGTAGCCAAGGTCAAAGCCGCGGTTCTCCATCTCGATGGTTATCATATCGTAGCTGTCGGTATCGCGCACATAACGTCCGGTAAGCGTTCTTTCATAATATGCGGGGGTAACGATCTTTTTGGACGTGAACGCAAGGTACTCAATAATTGCGCTGGTGCGATCTTCATTTGCGGTGGAGGTGGGAATGCAAACAAACGCGGCATCCCATCCGCCGAAGGGGGTGTAATATCTTTCTTGATTTTCGTCAAGCTTGGGGAGGGGGAGTATACCGTAATCAAGCTCGGTATCGCGGAAGTGAGGGAAGGCGATATGCTCGCTCCATCTGAAGAGGCAGTGTCCATCAATGAACATATCAAACGAGTTTACACCGCTTGTCTGACCGTTAAAGGTATGATCCTTGTCGCTGATCAGCTCCAAATAGGTTACGATAGCTTGTTGTGCCTTTTCGGTACCGAGACCGAGAACAACGTTTCCGCTCTCGTCTACTCTTCCCATTCTTTCGCCGGAAGCACCGAGAGCACCGACAATGCCGCTGTTGATGTAAACAAGACCGTAACGGTCTTTAGCATCCATGATTTCATTGCCGTCAAGATCCTCGGAGACCTGAAGAATGTACTCCTTCATTTTGTCAAAGGTCCACGCGCCCTGACGTACAAGCTCGTAAGGCATTTCCCAGTTGTTTTCTCTGAACATTTCCTTGTTAAATACCATATTGTACATTGCGCAGGTAGCAACAAGGCTTATGTCGCCTGTGGTAAAGTAGAGGTGGTCGTTTACCGTGAGGTCGCGGTTCATATTCTGGTCCCACCATGCCTGCGAAAGGTCAAGGCAGCCGTAATCGTTTAAGTCAAGGAGATCTCCTGAAAGAGCAAGACTTCCGCAATCATAGGTGGAAATGATGCACATATCGTAGTTGGAGTCGCCCGAGGAGTTGGATTTTCTTACGTCGGATGCGCCGGTGTTGGGGGAGCTGTACTTTTCAATGCCGGTGATGATAATGTCGAGTGCCTCCATCGCCTGCATATTTCTGGCGTAAAGAGCATCGTCCAGAACTGTGCCGCCGTCAGTCCACTTAAAATCACGTACAATGGCGGTATTTGAGTTCAGATTGGTCATAAGTACTATGAATTCGTGGCCATCGTACGTATCGGTGGGAATGTAGTCGGGAAGCTTGTTCGGGTCTTCGGTGGTAACGGGAGCCTCCGTCGTTACAGCTCCGTCGGTGTTTGCGGGATCGGTGGTATCGGGCGGGGTATTGACTGTGCCGCCGCAGGAAACAACGGAAAGCAGCATTATGAACGCCGCCAAAAGTGCTGATATCTTTTTCATAACAATCTCCATTCTGCCGTTAAAGCTTAAAAAACGGGGCAGGTAACCGCCTGCCCCGTTTTTTATTATGCGGTTTGTCAGATAGAAAGTATCTCTTTGTTCTTTGCAGCGGTAATCTCATCTACCTGCTTGATATACTTGTCTGTGACATCCTGGATCTTCTTTTCGGCTGCCTTGAGATCGTCCTCAGTGAGTTCGCCGTTTTTCTTCATCTTAGCGGCAGTGTCGTTGCCGTCGCGTCGGATGTTACGGATCGCCACCTTCTTTTCCTCGCCGAGCTTGGAGACCTGCTTCTGAAGCTCCTTACGGCGCTCCTCCGTGGGAGGCTGGAAGGTAAGACGTATGGTCTTGCCGTCTGTAATGGGGGTGATTCCAAGGTCGGATGCAAGAATAGCCTTTTCGATCAGTTTAACGGACTGGGCATCCCAAGGCTGGATAGCGATGGTGCGAGCATCAGGCATGCTTACCTGTGCCATCTGGGGAATGGGGGTGGGGCATCCGTAGTAATCAGCGTTGATGCGGTTAAGAAGTTCGGGATTTGCACGGCCTGCACGTATAACTGCAAGCTCGGAGTTGTAGTTATCGATGGTCTTTTGCATCTTTGCTTCAAGTTCTTTTACGTCGTAGCTCATATTAATTCCTTTCTGACTGTAAGTATATGTATTTTATTATTCGGTTACAACGGTGCCGAGCTCTTCGCCCATAACGGCACGGTATATATTTTCGGGGTCATCGAGTCCGAACACGAGTATCGGTATATGGTTATCCTTGCAAAATACGGTCGCGGTTCCGTCGATGGCGGTAAGTCCGCGGTCGATGATCTCGGTATAGGAGATGTGGTCGAATCTTGTGGCTGTGGGATCCTTTTTAGGGTCGCCGGAGTAGATTCCATCGATGTTCTTTGCCATAAGTACGATATCAGCCTTGATCTCAGCAGCGCGGAGTACAGCAGCCGTATCGGTGGAAAAGAAGGGAAGACCGAGTCCACATCCGAAGATAACAACGCGTCCCTTTTCAAGATGCGAGATAGCTTTGTTACGGATATAGAGCTCAGCAAACTGATCCATTTCAATTGCTGTCATAACTCTGGTGGTTATTCCGCTCTGCTCGAATGCGTCCTGAAGCGCAAGGGAATTGATGGTGGTTGCAAGCATGCCCATGTGATCCGCACGGGTGGGATCCATGTTCTTGCCCTGACGTCCGCGCCATATGTTGCCTGCACCGACGATAACTGCGATCTCAACGCCCTCGTCACGGCATTTTTTAAGGACCGAGGCAACCTTTGCGATAAAATCGTGATTCAGAATACCCTCTGCGCCTGCGGCAAGTGCCTCGCCCGACAGCTTCAGAAGTACTCTTTTGTATTTAGGTGTGTTCTGCATGATGACCTCCCCAAAACATATTCATACAGATATATTTTAACCGATTACTGTTTGTTTGTAAATACGTTTATAAGAAATAATTTAACTTTTATGTAAAAAATCTGTGAATGACCGCGCATAAAACAAGGGTCGGTA
>JAZQJQ010000096.1:0-5392 GCA_045541735.1 Eubacteriales bacterium | reverse complement strand
GATACCTATTCCATCGACAAGGAATCCTCCTCGCCCCTGCTCCGCGATGCGCTTGCACTCTATGAGATTACAGGCGACAAGAAGTATGTTGAAAGAGCAGAGAAGATCGCATGGTATTTGTGCACATGGATGATGTACTATACCGTTGAGTACCCCGATGATTGCCTTATCAAGAAGATGGGATATGATACATTCGGCTCAACAAGCGTTTCCACACCTCATCAGGCAATGGACCAGTACGCGCTCCGCGACGTGCTCTCCTTCCTCAAGCTTTACGAGATAACCGGATTCAAGCAGTGGCGCGAGCGTGCCATTGCATTCTGGTGCAACGCCTGCCAGTGCATCTCCGACGGCACCCAGTACATAAACGGCCGTATCCGTCCCGCCGGCTCGCAGGACGAGGCAGTGTTCCACACCCGCTGGGGACGCTACGGCGTTCCTCCCTTCAGCCCCTCCCAGTGGCTGCCCGCTTGGCCGTGCGCTTTCCGTCTTGAAAGCCTCCGTTGGCACAGCGATTGGTCGTTCTTCGACGAAGGTCTTACCGAAATTGAGGGCAAGATAGCCAGATAAAATAAACAAGAGGCTGTAAAAAACTGAGTTTTTTACACCCTCTTGTTTATTTAGTTTTTCCTTTAAGCAAAAGGGGAAGTATCTCTGCGGACGCATCCCTTATGCTTGAAATCCGGAGCGATTCAAGTATCGCTACGTACTGATTAAGCAGTCTCGGTGTGTTTTGTGGATTACAGTCGGTGATTTCCTCACAGCCGTCCCCGCAAACAATAACAGTCTGATCCGAATGATGCAAGACCACTTTGCCCTTTTCGTAAAACAGAGTAGTGACCTTCAGGTTTTGACCGCAGGTCCAATCCGTTTCCAACGTGCCGGAAACAGAGCCGTGATAATGGGTAACGGACGATAAATTATCGGGGCTCATAAAACGCGACACATCCTCCGTTGCACTGACGGTATTTAGATCGATTATCCGGGCAAGCACACTTAATGCATTCACCGCGCTGTCGAGGTAACTGCCGTAAAGTCCGTCAACGGCAGATACGCCTCTCTGATTTCCGCAATAAGGATCGAAAAATTTGCAGTTAAATTCAACAAGCTTACCCAACCGGTCTTCTAAGCGCGCTCTTTGCTCCAAAAAACAGTCTATTTCCCTGCCGTGCGCCGCATGATATACGCACACAAGCTTTCTGCCTTTTTCACAAGCAAGCTTTTTTGCAGCTTTGTAATGATCAAGATCGTAAGAAAACGGCTTTTCGGATACTACGTCATAGCCCGCTTGCACAAGCTTGGCACATATTTCGGGATGTGTACGGACGGGTGTGGAGACCACCGCATAGTCGCACCGAACACCTGCCGCCGCCAGTTCGTTTGCATCAGAAAAGACATCTGCCTCCCCGTTTGCAAGGCTGCGTGCTCTTTTCACATCCGTATCGCAGACAGCGATCAACGAATCACCTGCCGCCGTTATGGCGTTTTTCCACAGCAGTCCGCAGTTACCAGCACCTATCAAAGCATATTTCATCGGACAAGCAGCTCCATTCTTTCGGAAATTCCATCTTCCAACCACTCGGTTTCCGACGTATCAACAGCTCGGTCGTTCAGATATTTTGCAAACAAAACAACGTATCCGTACGTGCCCATCTCGCTTTGAAGCTCTTCCATTTTTCTTATGCAATCGGCATATCCGTCAAGATCGCCTTTAAAATACCGGCAATATGCCAATGCAAAATATCCGAACAGAATACCCGCCTTGTATCGGTTTTTGGTTTGGAGCTCTATAGCATCAAGCGCCCTCGCTTCCGAATTTCCCCAATCCTCAAGCCGGGCATATGCAATGGCTTCCGCGGCATGGGTTTTTCCCCTCTCTATGCCCGCATTTATGGCAAAATTTATCTCATTTGCTTTTTTTGCATACTCCAAAGCCGCCTCAGGAGCGCGTATGCAGTTTATCTCGGCAAGATTGTTGCAGAGAGAGCCCTGTCCCTTTATGTCATTATCACAGCGCTCTAGTGCATCGGAATATATCTCCTCTGCCATATCGTGCAGCAAATTGAATCTCATAATGTGTCCGCGGATACGGGCATGCTCGACCTCCAGATCCACGTTCCCGAAAACTGCCGCGCTGATGGAACGAAGCGTGTTCATAGATTCCCCGAAACGGCCCATCAGAAACGCAAGATCGGCATATTTCAGCTTGGCCATCAGATAACTGCGTTTATCGTAATTCTCAAGCTCCAGCATTTCCATATGATCTGCAAGCTTACGGTATTTTTCCGACGCTTCGCCGTAATTGCCGAGCAGATGCAGGATCTGAGTTTCCAAAAGCTCCACCGCATAGCGCCTGCGGCCGAACTGCTTTGCATACGGCTTCAACTCCTCGGCAACGGAACGCGCGGAGTTAAGATCCCCCTCCCGCTTCAGCTTTTGAGCTTTAAGATAAATGAGGAAGGGCTTATACTCATCATCCTTTAGCTTTTCGGACATTACAGTATATGCATTCGTCCAATGTCCGAGGTCGATCATATTATTAACGGCATCGAAAAGATCTTCCCTTTCACGCGCAGAAAGACTTATACCGTACTCCTCTGCCAGCATCCAGAACGCTTCAAAATACGAAAATGCCTTGCGCGACGATGATATATTGGGATTTGCCAAATACTTCAGCAGCAGAGCCGGCATATTGCGAAGTGCATCAGCAGAGATCGACCTAAGCAAATGTGCTCTTATACCGCGGTCAAGCTTGTAGCAATCATCTTCAAGATCTTCAAAAAGACATTTTTCAAACAGCGATCTAAGCTGTATTGAATCTACAGACAGATTGAGCTCCCTTGCGCAGAACCAAATAAAATCGTACTCAAACACGTCTATAAGCGAAGTGAGAGACACTATTTCGTTTTGGGTCGGATTCAAATGAGCCATATAGCGCTCTGTCAGGGTCTTAGTATTTATCTCGCTCAGGTCAAATTCGCGGGCATTTTTTTCAAGGTGATGTTCATACAGGTCAACACACATATCAAGATAGATCGGTATACCTCCAGATGCCCTGATGATGTCCTTTATACACTTTTCGTCCTCTATAGGTATCTGCTCCAAAAAGTACCTCGCATCCTCGTCAGCCAGTCGGTCGAGGTAATATTGCTCCAACTCCACTCTCTCGCTCAGCTTGCTTGTCCATTTCATCTTCTCTCTTGAAGAAAAAACGAAAACTCCGGTATCCATACGCTGTATCAGATTAGCTACCCACTCGTCACAGCTTTCGCAAAGCGAGCCCTTATCAAGCTTGTTTCTCATACTCTCATAATCGTCAAAGGCGATCAGATACGTTTTTTTGCTTTTATTTATTCCGTCCGCAAGCAGCTTGGGCATCAGTTTCAGCAGGGCGTCGCCATTCAATGCATCTATATAGGCATAATCCACGTTTTCCCTGAGCAGCTTGAAGATCTTTCTGAATTTCGGGAGGAAGCTTGCTATTTTTTCTATATTCGAAAAATAAGGCACAACGGCAGAGGAGCCTTCCTTGACAATGTCCTTGAGCGCGGAAAGCACGGCGCTTTTTGCCGTATCCAGCTCATCGTTGAGCTTGGAGAATGGCAACCCGTTTTTATTGTAATAACGCACCGCGGCATAGTCAAATGCAGGAACGTCGATCTCTAATTTTTTGCGTATCGCAATCAAAATACTTAAAACGTTATTGTACTCATAGGTATTAAGATTGACCTTTATGATATTTATGTCTTCATAAAATAGCCTGTTTTTAAATTCGTCGATAAATTTACTTTTGCCGATGCCGCCGAAACCGTAAAACACAAGTATCTTCTTGTCAATGGTTCCGTTGATCACCCGCTGGCACGCCGCGTTGAGCATTTCGGACGGCTCGGCCCTGTCAACAAAAATTCTGTTTGCTCTAAAACCCGGTTGAGGTTTGCGAAAAAGTGCCATATTCCCTCCAAAAACACACACCAAAATTATAGTTGCGATTACATACCGATTGTAACATATTGCGGTTTTCTTTGTCAATTACGCAAGGCAAGAGGACAAAAAACGGCAAAGCCCGATAAACGTCCCCGTTTATCTCTTTACGAATAAATGCAATATTCAAGCTTTCTGAAAGCGCAGCTTCCCATGCTCGTTATCCAGAATGAGAGATATACCGCTTCGCCGTTATTGTTTGCAATATTAACGGGCGCAGTGGTACCAGCGCCGTTCGGGAGACTGAAATTCTTGCAGTTGAAAACAAGAGAGCCGTCAACGACCTCGTTATCCACCCCTATCACCCCGTCTGCAGTCATAACAAACTTAAAGACCGCATCAAAAGCAAAGTTTTCGTCAAATTTTAGTTTCAGCGTGATGTCTCCGTCCTTCTCAAAGCTGAATACCGTCCCCGAATCAAGCACCTTTTTGCCCGAGGCATATTTTTCTACCGTCATTTTTCCTCTCCTTATTCGTGTAAGATCAGTTTCATTCTACCACGTTCGTAACGTAAATGCAAGATAACAAAAACCATCTGTGATTTATTTAAAAAATGATGTTAATTTACACGTCTTATGCTATAATATGGTAAAACGCTGTTTGAAGGTGATCTGTTTTATTATGTTTGAAACCAATCACAAAATATCAAAAACCTCATATATGCACTATTTGAAGCTGGCTGTCCGCTCCGTGCTGTTCGCGGCGGCGCTGGTGCTTTATACGTTAAGCCGAGCGAAAAGCAAAGACGAGCTGTTCTGCGGTTATGAAAATATGCCGATACTGCTCGCAGTAATATGGATCATCTATGCCGTTGAAATGTTTTTGCGCTTTTTCCCTTCCTCGATAGAAAGCCCCGGATGCCAAAAGCAATTTGCGAAAAACTTCCGCCCCACGGGAGAAAAACAGCCGAGCCTGCAATCGTGGAAAAAAACCTTTGCAGTGGCAGCCGTATGGCTTTTATTAAACGGCGCCGTCGGCATTCTTTATTTCAAAAAGATCATAGATGCGGGCATCCTTGTTCTGATCAGTCTCGGCTACGGTGTTTGCGATATGATCTGTATTCTGTTTTTCTGCCCGTTTCAAACGTGGTTTATGAAAAACCGATGCTGTACCGACTGCCGTATCTATAATTGGGATTTTGCTATGATGTTCACGCCTTACGTGTTCATTCCAAGCCTTTACACGTGGTCGCTGCTCGGACTGTCTCTTTTGTTGCTTCTGCGTTGGGAAGTGACATTCCGTCTGCATCCCGAGAGATTTGCCGAAAACACAAACGCTTGTATCTCCTGCAAAAATTGCAACGAAAAGCTCTGCTCCCACAAAAAACAATTGATCTCGTTTATTCGTAACAGAAAATATATACAAAGATAAACCCGGCAAATCAATGTGATATCACATTGATTTGCCGGGT
>JAZQJQ010000095.1:0-19208 GCA_045541735.1 Eubacteriales bacterium | reverse complement strand
GAGGCAAAGGTTCCTTTCCAGCCTTCTAATGATCGCCCTGTTTTCTGCAGCGAGTGCTATGCCGCTAAGAAGGGCGAGAACGCATAAGTAATTTTTGCAGATCTGAAAACACACGGTTTTCCGTGTGTTTTCTTTTTTTTGCGATTTTTTATTATTTTTTTCGATTTGCTATGTACAAAATGAAATATATATGTTATTATTATATCTGTATAATAATATATTTGGATTGGTATTTAAATGTCAGATTTTAATAGAAACAGCCGCGCTCTAGAGGCCGATTCAGATCTTTCCGAAGCTCGTATCGTTTATGGGCGCAACCCCGTCCGCGAGCTTCTTGAAAACGGCAAACCCGTTGACCGTGTCATTATTAAACGCGGTGAGTATGACGGAAGCATTTCTCTTATCGTTGCAAAGGCGCGGGAAAGAGGCATTACCGTATCCGAGGCTGATATGCGAAAGCTTGATGCCTATTCTGAAGGGGGAAGACATCAGGGTGTCATAGCTTTTCTTGCGCCCATGCAATTTCTTTCCGTTAAAGAGCTTATAGAGAACACTAATGCAAGAGGTGAAACGCCTTTCTATGTGATTCTCGACGGTATTGAGGATCCTCAGAATCTCGGAGCTATTCTAAGGTCTGCCGAATGCGCAGGTGCAAACGGCGTAATTATTCCTAAGCATCATTGCGCTCCGCTTTCTCCCTCTGCCTGCAAGGCAAGCGCAGGAGCTGTTGAATATATTCCTATAGCTAAGGTTACAAATCTAAACAGAGCTATCGAGGAGTTAAAAGATGCGGGCCTTTGGATCTACGGTGCTGACGCTGACGGAGAGCATTATGCAAAGGTTGATCTTTCGGGTCCTGCTGCTTTTGTTTTAGGCTCAGAGGGACGCGGAATGTCACGTCTTGTTAGAGAAAACTGCGATAAGATAATCAGTATTCCGCTTCACGGAAAGATCAATTCGCTGAATGTATCTGCTGCCGCCGCTGTTATTCTTTACGCGGCAGAAGCGTCAAGAAATAAATAACGTAAGGAGATATAAAGATGGATAAGAACGAAAACGGCTCTCCCGCACAGTTCTCACCTGAGGAGCTGATAAGAAGACTGAAGTCTCAGCTTAATATCAACACCGAGCAGGAAGAAGATACTGCAGAAAAAGCTCCTGATAAGACTGATTCCCCTGATATTCCTGCAAACGATGCGATTGAGGAGAATACTGTTGCCGACTTGTCGGATGGGGATCTTGAGACGAGCGAGAGCGCCGATGATGATATTGATGAAGAGATCTCATCCGAAGCGCCTATATACGAAGCTGATGCTGCTGAAGAAGAGATTTATGCAGATATAGAAACGGTTGAAGCAGATGCAGAAGGAACTGAGGTTGCTACTGAGGATAATGACACTGTTTTGGATGAGGGAAATGCTGACAGCGTTTCAAACAGTGATTCAACCGTGGAATTTTCAATATCCAACCTTTTCGGCACATCAGATACTACAGATGATGCAGTTAAGGAACTCGATGCTCCCGCAATTAAAGATGATAAGTCCTCAGGTGACGATTTCGATTTTCTCAGCTTTCTTACCGCAAGCGGAATCTCCGCTGTGAAGCCCGATAATGATGAAGCTGCCGTGTATTCCGATCTCGAAACCGAATCTTCCGAATTGCTTGATGCTGTTGCTGACGACATTACAGAGTTTGCGGATCCTATCGTCAATTCCGAGGAAGAGGCAGAGGCGGAGGAGATACTCTCCGAGACCGACAATGAACTTAGTTTTGAAGTTGAGTGTACCGTGTCAGAGGATGAGCAGGTATCCGTTATTGATGAGCTGTCCGAAGAAGAGCCGGTTGTTGAAGAGGATACAACTGTTGATGCTTCTGTCGAACTTGAAATAACCGAGAGCGATGTGTCTGTTCAAGAAGAAGATTCTGCGGAAAAATCAGTTGCTGAGATAGATGATTCCGAGGATGGTGCAGAGCTCGATTACAGTTTTGGATCAGAGTCCGGTGCTGATATCGGGGCGGATGAAGATTTGGTTGATGAATCCAAGGCTTTGCCCGATTTTAATATGCTTATCGCCCTTGGCATTCCGGTTGCCGAAGTAGAAAAAATATACGGTGCCGAAGCCGCTGTGGAGTATACTCGTCTTACCGATGGTACTAATGTACTTGACGATCTCTCTGATGATGAAGAGGAGTATGAGTATACGTCCAGATCTCAGAATGAAGAGATAGAGGCTCACCATAAGTCCGAAAAGAGACTCTCCTTCATTAAGATCTGTGCCGCCGCAGTGCTGTTCATCCTGGCTCTTCTGTTTGAGAATATGCCTGCGCTTGGTGCAGAATACACCGGTTGGATGGATCAGTCTTCTTTCCCGGTTGTTCACATAATGGCAGACCTTCAGCTTGTGTTGTTTGCCGCTGTGCTTGCTTGGGATGAGATCGTTTCCGGTATTAAGGCGTTGCTCCGCCGTTCCGCAAACGTCGGAACCGTTGTTGCCGCCGCTGTATTAATCAACATTATTTGCGATATTGGTCTTTGTTTTACGCGAGTTGCAAAGTATGAGGTCAAGTTAGCCGGTGCATCCGTAATTTTTGCTATTCTTATGTGCCTTGCTATTACCGCTATTCGTCTTATCGTTGAGACAAAAGCGTTTGATATGATAAGCCACAAGGGAACCAGATCCTGCGTTCTTACCGAAAGCGCAGACGATGTTCGCGAGAGAAACGCTTTCTTCGATAAGATCTCAAAAGAAGATGCATCCTCAGCAAAGGTTCTTTCTTTCGGTAAAACTAAATTTGTTTCAGGATTTTTCCGTAATCAGACATCAAACAGAGCGACAGTTATCGATAAGATCCTTGCGCCTGCAGCCATTCTCTGTGCTATCGTTGCTTCTGTTATTGCATACGCTGTTTCAAAGAGTATCGGAATTGGACTCTATACTCTTAACTGTGCTTCCGCATTCCTCGTTCCCGTGTCAGCCTTCGCCGCAGGTACGCTTACTTATGCAAAGGCAGCAAGCTATGCGGAGAGTATGAAAGCGGCGATTATCGGCGAAGATGCACCCTATGATCTTGCCGATTCATCTGTCGTTGCTTTTGAGGATAGAGATGCATATCCCTCGTACTGCGTAAAGCTACGTAACCTCAAGGTGTATGGAAATATCGCAATTGTCGACGTTCTTCGAATGACTACCACAGCGTTCAGACAGATAGGCGGTCCGCTCAGCGACGTTCTTGAAAGTGCTACATCTGAGGTTAATAAGGATATCCCTGTTGATATCGTTAAGAGCTGCGAGGGCGGAGTAGAGGCTGTATATCAGGGCCGGCGCCTCATAATCGGTAAGGCTGAATTTCTTCACAGCTACGGCATCATTCCTTATTCCGACGTTGATGACCGCGAGTATCTTAAAACGGGTGACGTAAGCATTATGTACGTTGCATACGGCGAAGAGCTTGCAGCAAAGTTTTATATTCAGTATACGCTCGACGTTGATTTCGAGGTTCTGCTGCGTGATCTTAACCGCGCCGGCATTTGTGTTTCAATTCGTACCTCCGACCCCAATATCGATAAGCGTTTGCTTCAGGCCAAACTCAACCTTAACAAGACCTCGCTCCGTATCGTGTACCGCGAGCCTGCCGAGGGACGTTCTGAACCGACTGAGGAGACCGCAAGTGCTGTTATCGGAACCGGCACTCCCAGTGAGCTTATCCACACTGCCATGCTTTGTGACAGAGTTGTTCACGTCTACCGCACAAACACTATCGTGAAGGTGCTCTCTCTTGTGATCGGTTTTGCGCTTCTTGTTCTGTTTGCGCTTATCTCCGTTAACGTAAACGTATTCTCCGGATTGCTGATTATTTATCAGCTCTTCTGGATGATCCCGACTCTTGTAGTTTCTAAACTTTTCTTATAATCACAAAGGATAATAATGGTACAGATAGATAAAATACTTCCCTTGGTGTCCAAACCGGGACGTTATTCAGGGGGAGAGTATAATATTTGTATAAAGGACAAAAACGCAGTTAAACTGCGTTTTGCCTTTTGTTTCCCCGATTCTTATGAGATCGGTATGTCAAATCTTGCAATGCAGATACTTTATCATTGCTTAAATACGAGCGATGACGTGTGGTGCGAGCGTGTTTTTGCTCCTTGGACGGATATGGAATCGGAAATGCGCAAAAACGGTATTCCGCTCTTTGCACTTGAAAGCCGTGACCCAATCAAAGATTTCGATATCGTTGCGTTTACTTTACAGTATGAGCTTTGTTATTCGAACGTCCTCAATATGCTTGACCTTGCCGGAATCCCTATTTATTCCCGCGAACGAGGGGAGGATGCCCCTATAATTCTCGGAGGCGGTCCTTGCTCTTACAATGCCGAGCCAATTGCTGATTTCTTTGATATTTTCTCCATAGGCGAAGGCGAAGAAGCGCTCCCCGAACTTGCTGCATTGATGGTGGAGATGAAGGAAAACGGTACTTACACCAGAGAAGCTTTTCTTCGCCGCGCGGCAACTCTGGAAGGTTTTTACGTTCCCTCACTCTATATTGCCGAATACAACGAGGACGGCACGTTAGCAAGCTTTACTTCCAGATACGATGACGTTCCGGCTGTAGTCAAAAAAAGAGTGATATCCGATTTTAACGATCCTAAGTTCATCCCCACAAAACCCTATATGCCATTCATCGATACGGTGCAGGATAGGATTACCGCGGAGATAAGCCGCGGATGCATCCGAGGCTGCCGATTCTGCCAAGCGGGACATGTGACACGTCCCATCCGCGAAAGAAGCATTGACTGCATCTCCGATGCTGCAAAAAAGACATTTGAGAATACGGGTTACAGCGAGGTTTCTCTTTGCTGCCTTTCGGTTTCCGATTATACTAAGGTCGACGAGCTTTGCGATAAGCTACTTGAATGGACGAACGAAAAAAGCGTAAGTCTCTCGCTGCCTTCCTTGCGCGCGGATTCCTTTACTCGCGAGCTTATGGAAAAGAGCGGCGCTATACGTTCTTCAGGTCTTACATTTGCTCCCGAGGCTGGAACGCAAAGGCTCCGCGACGTTATTAATAAATGTCTCACTGAAGAAGACCTTTTGAACGCAGTACGCATTGCTTTTGATGCGCAAAAAACCACTGTGAAGCTTTACTTTATGAACGGTCTGCCCACAGAGACGGACGAAGATACTGTCGGCATTGCGGATCTTGCGCATAAGGTAATTGACGAGTTTTACGCAAATCCAAACCGCAATCGACGCCGTCAGCCTACTGTTACGGTTTCTGTTGCTTGCTTTGTTCCAAAACCCTTTACACCCTTCCAGTGGGAAGCGCAGGTAAGAAGGCCGGAGCTTGAAAGACGTCAGATGCTTCTGCGCGATTCGATTCATTCGCGAAAGGTTAGGTATAATTATCACTCCGCGGAGGTATCGTATCTTGAAGCCGTTATGGCTCGAGGCAACAGAAGGCTTTCTGACGTAATCTATGAGGCGCACAAGCAGGGAATTAAATTTGACGCTTGGGATGAATATTTTGATTATGATAAGTGGATGTCTTGTTTCGCCGTTTGCGGAATAGACCCCGATTTCTACGCTTGCCGTGAGATCCCGGAAGACGAACTTCTCCCCTGGGATTTCATTGATTGCGGAGTATCTAAAAAATATCTTCTCAGAGAACGCCACAAGGCATACGAAGGCAGTGCCTCGCACAGCTGTAAGGACGGTTGCGGCGGATGCGGAGCTGATAAGATAGGAGAGTGCTTATGTCGCAGCCAAAAGTAACCTTCAAATATTATCTCCGATTTAAAAAATACGGCACTGCTGTCTGGATCTCCCATCTTGATATGGTTCGCACTTTTCAGCGCATTTTTATGCGCGCTGGAATAAGTATCGTGTTTTCCGAGGGATTTAACCCGCATCCTAAGATAGTATTCGCTGTACCTCTTCCGCTTGGTGCTTCAAGCGAATGCGAACTTCTTGAATTTAGGCTCGAATCCGAGCGCGATCCATCCTATATTCTCCAAAGGCTTCAAGCGGTATCGCCCGTTGGAATTGAGATCTTTTCCGTTGAGCTTGCCGAACGCAAGTTTACTGACATATGCTATGCTTCTTACGACATCTTTTTCGCGGATGACGTTATTCCAACGCTCGGCACGGTTGTTGAGCATTTCAACTCCCGCTCTGAAGCCGTCGTTCTGAAAAAGACCAAAAGCGGCGAAAAGGAAAAGGATATCAAACCCTCGGTCGGCAAGGTTGAGGCAACGGATTTCGGTATTCGTGCTGTGCTTTCTGTGGATTCCGAAAATTTCCTTGGTCCCGAGCTCTTTATTACTGCATTGAATCAAAGCACGGAAGCGCTTGGCATGGCACGTATAGCTCCTTTGACGCTTAACCGCACCGCTATGCTTCTTAAAAATATGACTGCGAAGTTTTAACCTATAGGATGTAAAATGCAGACCGCAAAAAAGAAAAGGCATTGACAACACAATGTTTCAATGCCGGTAAAAAAAGTACGAAGATAAGAAATACTCATAATATTGAGGTTTCTGCATAATTTTTTTGCTCCAACAGGATCCGCCCTCGGCGTATGTTCTACGTCTTGAGGGCGGATATTTGCTTCTTATGCGCATTTTTTACACTCCTATTTTTGTATATTTTTAAATTGACGTCCCATTATGACATTTTTTTCGTTATCCTTGATGTATAATGCAGCTATACCCAAAATCGGAGGCGGAATGAAAACTGTTGTATATGCGGATGTCTATTTTATTCTTAACTTTTCTATAGATCTTATATGTCTTGCGCTGTGCGGTGCAATAGGGGGAAAATCCCGAAGAAAAATGCGGCTTTGCATTGCGTCAGCTCTCGGCGGTATATACGCATGCGCCGCGCTTTTTATTACATATACGTCGCTTTCGGCAATATCCGCACTTGCGGTTTGTCTTGCAATGTATTTCATCGCCTATGCTCCGCGTTCGATTGGAGGCGTTGTTTACGGTGGAGTCCTTCTATTTTGCGTTAATGCTCTTATTGGGGGTCTGTACAGTGCAATGGTGTCTGTTGCCTCCGGCGGTAGTGTTAATACAGAAAAATTCAGATATTACCCGTTTTTTCTAACGCTTGTTGCAGTTTTAGTTTTTATGCGTTTGCTGGTTTTTAGGAGCGCCCATAAAACGGTAACTGTCAGAATTCAATATAAGGATAGATCTGCAAGCTTTAATTCACTCGTAGATACAGCAAATTCTTTGCGAGAACCGATCAGCGGCATAGGTGTTGCTCTTGTTGCGTGCGGTGCGGCTCAGCGTTTATTTACCGAAAAAGAGGCACAAATTCTCATGGGGGACGCGGATGATACGGATGCTTACACCCACGGATTCAGATATATTCTTATGAGCACTGCTGCAGGAAATAAGAAATGCTCTTGTGTTAAAGCTGACAGTGCTTTGGTTGATCTCGGAACAAAGAAAACAGAGGTCAGTTTATATCTCACTGTTACTCCCGGGTTAAGTCTTGGGGATACGGAATGTCTTTTGCCAAATTCTTTGAATTTGGATCTGTAGGAGGATCTTATGAGAAATCTGCTTGAAAAAATTAAGCTCGACATCGGAGATCTGATCAGACGCATACTGTTTAAAGAGCAAGGAGTTCATTACGTTAACGGTGCCGACACGCTGCCGCCGCCTTTATCGCCGGAAGAGGAAGCGGAAGCTCTTGAGCTTGCGGAAACGGATGGCGAAATGAGATCGAGGCTTATAGAACATAATCTGCGACTCGTGGTCTATATCGCAAAAAAATTTGAATCAACGGGTGTAAGCATCGAGGATCTTATTTCCATTGGAACTATAGGTCTTATTAAGGCAATAAATACTTTTAAAACCGATAAAAACATAAAGCTTGCTACCTATGCCGCCCGTTGTATTGAAAATGAGATATTAATGTATTTGCGCAGAGTAAGTAATCAGAGAGCAGAATGCTCGCTTGACGAGCCTCTAAGCGTGGATTGGGACGGAAACGAGCTTCTTATTTCCGATGTGCTCGGAACGGATGAAGACGACGTTATGAAGGATCTTGAATCGGAAGAAGAAAAGAAAACGCTTTTAAATGCCGTAGGAAAGCTGAATGAAAGGGAACAGCTCATAATCAATCTTCGCTACGGCTTAAACGGCTATGAGGAAAAAACACAGAAAGAAGTAGCTGATATGCTTGGAATATCTCAGTCGTACATATCAAGACTTGAAAAACGTATACTTGAAAGGTTAAAACGAGAGATATCATCGGTTATCTAAGTTATAAATTGAATTAATATATGGGTGTAGAGAAACCGCGTTTCTTTACGCCCTCCTTTTTTTACTTTTTCTATTGAATTGTGTCGATTATTCTGTTATAATTATATGGTTAAATCTCAAATTGGGGCGGTATGCTCTTTTTGAGATTAACCCCTATCTGAAAGGTTGTTTTTTAGATATGTCAGATGTAAAATTAGGCTTTGATGAATACTGTTCTGAGGTTAAAGCGTATACCGATGCGCATTTTTTGCGCGAAGGCAGCCGCCCGCGCGCGTTTGTGCGTACTTTCGGATGCCAGCAAAACGAGGCAGACAGCGAAAGACTTCGCGGCACGCTTGTGCTTCTCGGATATGAGTTATGCGATAGCGAGAAGGATGCCGATTGCATACTTGTGAATACCTGCGCTATCCGTGAGCACGCTGAGATAAAAGCGCTTTCCGTTATCGGTCAGTATAAACATCTGAAAGCCGCAAATAATAAGCTGATCATAGGTGTTTGCGGTTGTATGTCCGCAGAAAAGCACAGAGCTGATCAGCTGAAAAACAGTTATCCTTACGTTGATTTCTCGCTTCCCCCTGCATCGGATGGACTTTTACCTGAAGCTATTGTCGGCGCTTTGCGGCATAAGCGGGATTTCAGCCGACTTGAAAATACCGAAAATCCCCCCGATATAGCTCCTGTCCGCGCAAACGGATCGAAGGCTTGGGTTAGTATCATGTACGGCTGTAACAACTTCTGTTCGTACTGCATTGTACCTTATGTGCGAGGGAGGGAACGCAGCCGCAACCGTGAGGAGATAGTGCGTGAAGTAAAAGAGCTTGTAAATGACGGGTATAAGGATATCACTCTCCTTGGTCAGAACGTAAACTCCTATTCCGGTGGATGCTCTTTTGCCGAGTTGCTTTCTGAACTGGCAGCCATCGAAGGGGACTTTGTCCTTAGATTTATGACAAGCCATCCTAAGGACGTTACCCCGGAGCTTATCCGCGTTATGGCGGAAAACAACAAAGTAGCCAAGCATTTTCATTTACCGCTCCAATCAGGCTCGGATAGAATACTAAAGGCTATGAACCGACGTTATGACCGTGAAAAGTATCTCGGACACATCAAGGCTCTCCGTGATGCAATACCCGAGATCGCTATTACAAGCGATATTATCGTCGGCTTTCCGGGTGAGACCGAGCAGGATTTTGCGGATACACTTGATATCATCCGCACCGTTGGGTTTGATATGTTGTATTCGTTCATTTATTCACCGCGCAAGGGAACGCCCGCCGCTGAAATGGATAACCAGATACCGCGCGAGGTTCAAAACGAGCGTTTTGACCGTCTGCTCGCTCTCCAGGCTGAGGTCGGAGAAGAGAGAAACCGTGCTTGTGTAGGTCTTGATCTGCGCGTTCTCTGTGAAGGTGAAAGTAAGACAGACAGCTCGGTTCTATCGGGAAGAACTGACGGTAACAAGCTGGTGCTCTTTAAGGGCACTGCTAAAGCAGGAGAATTTACCTACGTTAACATTACCGATGCAGAGGCATATGCCCTGCACGGAATACAAATATAATTTTGAAAGAGGAATAACAAATGTCTATTAAAGAAAACGCAGCCGCTCTCGGCGAAATTATCAAGCAGGACCCCACCACACAGGCTTATTTTGAAGCATCTGAGGCATATAAGAACGATGCAGAGCTCAAGAAGCTTATATTTGAGTATAACGTCCAGCAGACCGCTCTCGGTGAGGAGTATAAAAAGGCTGAGCGCGATCAGTCAGTTATTGACGCCATTGAAAAGCGCGCATCCGAGCTTTACAAGGGCATTACCGAGAGCCCCGTTTATATCGCTTTCACCAAGGCTCAGGACGATATGAACGAGCTTATCAATATGGTAAACAGCGAGATCACGATGGCTATCTTCGGCAGAGTTGAGGAGCAGTGCACTCACGATTGCTCTACCTGCCACTCTAACTGCGGACACAATCATTAATTTCCAATTAACCTATTAAAGGAGGGTCGCTTATGGCTTCGGCGATGATGGACCAGTATTTTGGCATCAAAAACGAATATCCGGATTATATAATAATGTTCCGTCTCGGAGATTTCTACGAGATGTTCTTTGATGATGCTAAGCTCGTTTCCGCGGAGCTTCAGCTGACCCTCACCGGAAGAGATTGGGGCGAACGTGAGCGCGCACCTATGTGCGGCGTTCCTTTTCATAAGGCTGACACTTATATAGGCCGCCTTATCGAGAACGGTCACAAGGTTGCAATCTGCGAACAGACAGAGGATCCTGCAAAGGCAAAAGGCCTTGTAAAAAGGGAAGTGGTGCGTATTATCACTCCCGGAACCGTGCTTGATCCCGATATACTTGAGGAAAAAAGAAATAACTATCTCTGCTCGCTCTGCTTTTCCGAGTCGGCTTGCGGCGCTTCATTTTCCGATATTACGACGGGAAAGGTCTATGCGACCGAATTTAAGGGCGAAGACAAGCTCGAACGGCTCTGCTCCGAGCTTGCTTCCTATGCACCGAGCGAGATACTCCTTAACGTGTCCAAGGATAAGGTTCCGAGAATGACAGCCTTTGTTAAGGAGAGATTGCGCGACGTTATGATCAGCGATCTTTCACCTGAGCTGTTTGCGGAAGAAGGGGCAAGAGAGCGCGTTTCTAAATACTTCGGTAAAGATAACGAGCTTTCGCTTTTTGCTCATCCCGAAATGGGGCTTGCTGTCAGCGCGATGCTTTCCTACATCAGCGAAACCCAAAAAACAGATAAACTGTATGTTTCTGCTCTCGATATCTATCTCGGCGGAAGATATATGGAGCTGGATTCGAACTGCATACGCAATCTTGAGCTTACGGAGACTATGCGTGCTAAAGAACGTAAGGGGTCGCTTCTTGAGGTCGTTGACAAAACTAAGACCTCAATGGGGGCAAGACTTCTGAGGCGTTGGCTACTTCGCCCTCTTCTATCCGTTCCCGATATTCGCCGACGTCAATGCGCAGTAAAGGACCTTTACGAGGACTTTATTGTACGCGAGGAGCTGAGAAATCTTCTCACCGGTATCCTTGATCTTGAGCGCCTTACCGCTAAGACAGTGTACGGCTCCTCGAATGCTCGCGATCTTCTTGCAGTTGCAGACAGCTTGAAGCCTCTTTCTGAGGTAAAAACACTTATTTCGCGTCTTGGCTCTGATATTTTCAGAACCATCAGTGCGGATTTTGATGATCTGTCCGATATCCGTGAGCTTATTTATTCGTCGTTAAATCCGAATGCTCCTCTTGCTTTGCGTGAAGGCAATCTTATTGCTGACGGGTATAATACGGACGTAGATTTTCTGCGCAAGGTGCGCGATAACGGAACAGACTGGATAAAAGAGATAGAGGAAAAAGAAAGGGAAGCTACCGGAATCAAAACGATGAAGGTTAGCTACAACCGCGTTTTCGGTTACTATCTTGAAGTGACCAATTCCCAAAAAGATCTTGTTCCCGCAAGATACATACGCAAGCAGACACTTACGGGCAGTGAGCGTTACATAACCGAAGAACTGAAAGAGATAGAAAATACGATCCTCGGCGCAAACGACAAGCTCTGTGCGATCGAATATAATCTCTTCTGTGACATACGTAATAAAGTAGCTGCCGCTGCATCACGTATTTTTGCCGCCGCTGATATTATCTCTGAGATCGACGTATACGCTTGCTTTGCCGAAAATGCGAAAAAGCTTAACTATGTTTGTCCCGAGGTCGATAACAGTACCATCCTTGATATCAAGGATGGACGCCATCCGGTCGTTGAGCGTTACGTAGGGGATTCTTATTTCGTTCCCAATGACACTCACCTTGATACGGATAAAAACAAGCTGATGCTTATAACCGGGCCGAACATGGCAGGTAAATCCACGTATATGAGGCAGGTTGCCATTATCACGCTTCTTGCACAGACCGGTTCATACGTTCCGGCTTCCGATGCAAGAATAGGAATAGCAGACATGATATTCACCAGAGTCGGCGCTTCCGATGATCTTGCAAGCGGTCAGTCGACCTTTATGCTTGAAATGACTGAAGTGAGCCAGATCCTTTCCAAGGCTACCTCGCGCAGTATTATCGTTTATGATGAGATAGGCAGAGGAACGAGCACCTATGACGGAATGAGTATTGCACGCGCTGTTGCTGAGTATTCCGCAAAGAAGATAGGTGCAAGAACACTCTTTGCCACCCATTACCATGAGCTTACAGTCATGGAAGGTGAGATCAGCGGTGTTGTTAACTAT
Organism: Eubacteriales bacterium; assembly: GCA_045541735.1. Classification (GTDB taxonomy): domain Bacteria; phylum Bacillota; class Clostridia; order Oscillospirales; family CAG-272; genus RUG12395. The sequence goes on along the minus strand of JAZQJQ010000095.1, from coordinate 6,668 downwards.
AATATTGCCGCTAAAAAACGCGGCGACAGCATTACGTTTTTGCGTAAGATCGTTCGCGGTTCGACAGACGACAGCTACGGTATTGACGTTGCAAAGCTTGCCGGTGTACCCAACGAGGTCGTTAAGCGCGCGAGAGAAGTGCTTAGAAACATAGAAAACGGTACCCCGTTAGTGGTTACCCGTAAAAACGAAGAAAGGCCCGTAAACGAAGAATTTAACCTCTTTACGGAGCTTGAGGACAGTATCAATTCAGATATTGCCGAAAGATTGAGAAAGACCGATTTGAACACCCTGACCCCGATCGAGGCAATAAATCTTGTATGGGAGCTAAAGGGTTTGTTAGCTAATAAGGATTAAAATGGGAAAGATCAATAAGCTTGATATATCTGTTGCTAACCTTATAGCCGCGGGCGAGGTTGTAGACAGACCGAGCTCCGCATTGAAGGAGCTTATTGAAAACGCAGTTGACTCCGGTGCCGACAAGATCACGGTTGAGATCCGCAGAGGCGGTGTTGCTCTTATGAGAGTTACCGATAACGGATGCGGAATGTCAAAGGAAGATATCTCTGTTTCTGTACTAAGACACGCCACCAGTAAGATAAAAAATGCATCTGACCTTGAATCGATCCTTACACTCGGCTTCAGAGGAGAGGCGCTTGCGGCAATCTCCGCAGTCGCCGATATAAGGATACTCTCACGTACGGAAGATGCGGATGACGGAGCGCTTCTTGAGGCGCGCGCGGGTTCTGTTCCGATGATCTCGGACGTTGGATGTGCAGTAGGAACTACGGTTATAGCGGAGAATATTTTCTCCAATCTTCCTGCCCGTCAAAAGTTTTTAAAGAGCGACAGGACCGAAGCTATGAGTTGTCACGCCGTTGCAGAAAAGCTTGCCCTTTCCCACCCTGAGATAGCTTTTACTTTTATTTCCGACGGTGTTGAACGCTTTTCAACTGCCGGTGACGGCATCCGTTATAATGTTCTTTATTCTGTTTTTGGCAGAGAATTTGCTGAAAGGCTTATTTCAGTGAGCGGAGAGAACGGACCTATCAAAGTTGAGGGTTTTATCGGTAATTCACTGAACAACCGTGCCAACAGAGGCTTACAGCACTTCTTCATTAACGGCAGATTCGTGCGCTCACGTACCGCGCAGGCGGCGCTTGAAGAGGCGTTCAGCTCTTATATGGCGGAGGGTAAATTCCCGGTATGCGCTCTGTGGATTACTATCCCTGCAAATTCCGTCGACGTCAACGTTCATCCTGCAAAGCTTGAAGTCAAGTTTTCAAATGAAAAGCCGGTTTTTGAAGCTGTGTATTATGCAGTGCGTTATGCATTGCAAACAGATACAAATAAAGCAAATATGAAGCTGAAGACGGAATCATCGTTCCGCTTTACGGCTACGGAGACAACTATTCCTGCCGGAATGACCGGCGAAATAACCAAATCTCCTACACTTCTTGACAGCATTAATTCCGAACCTTGCAAGTCTGATAAGGAACCGGAATTACCTACTTACGCCCATATCCCCCCTTCTCCGCCTATCGATGAAGTTCCCGAGTATTTTGCGCCGAGAAAGCAAACTTCAAGTGAACTTTCATCCCCTCTGGCTGCGGATTTTTACTCATCATATGCAAAATTCTCAGAACCTCCAAAGCCAAAGGAATATGAGGCTGTCAAAGTTGATTTTTCTAAAGATCCGGCTGCCGACGTTCCCCAAAAAGCTGCTGATGAGCAGCCGATATTGCCGATCGAATACATAGGTATCGTATTTGATACGTACATTCTTGCTAAGCGCGGCGAGGAGCTGCTTATCATAGATAAGCACGCGGCGCATGAGCGCGTTATCTATGAAGAAATGATGCGTAATATGAATGCCGACAGTGAGCCTCCTAAGCTTATGCTCGTACCTATTGAACTGCGTTTGCCGCACGAACAGCTTGCAGCACTTCTTGAATATGAGGAGAATATAAAGAGTGCAGGATTTGATTTTACCGTAAATGACGGAACCGTACTAATTGATCAGATACCCGCATTTCTCACCGTAGATGCCGCGCATGATCTTATCGAAGAGCTCGTCGGCTCCATTTCCGAGGGCGAAGGCAGAAGCGCGGTAATAACCCGAGATACTTTGTTTTCCCGCTCGCTATACTCCGCTTCTTGCAAGGCAGCGATGAAGGGCGGAGTATATGACGGAGAGCATCACATTAAATGGCTTCTTGACGAGCTTTCGCGATGCCAAGATATTAAGGTCTGTCCCCACGGGCGGCCGGTTGTTACTGTATTAAGCCATAGTTATCTCGACCGAGCGTTCGGCAGATTGCTATAAAAGGATGAAATATTATGTTTATACTGAAAAAAACAGAGGGAAACGCAAGAAGAGGCGTTCTTCATACCGTGCACGGAGATATAGAGACCCCCGTATTTATGAATGTTGGAACAAGTGCAGCAATTAAGGGCGGAGTATCTGCCGTTGACCTTGTGAACATCGGATGTACGGTTGAGCTTTCCAACACATATCACCTTCATATCCGTCCCGGCGACGAGCTTATAAAGAAGCTCGGAGGCCTTCACAAGTTTATGAGTTGGAACGGTCCTATCCTTACAGACAGCGGCGGATTTCAGGTCTTTTCGCTCGCTCAGCTCCGTAAGATAACCGAGGACGGAGTTCGCTTCCAATCCCATATGGACGGTAAGCGCATATTTATGGGTCCCGAGGAATCAATGCAGATCCAGTCCAACCTCGGTTCTACTATTGCCATGGCATTTGACGAATGCGTTGAAAATCCTGCTGAGTATTCTTATGCAAAAATGTCTGCGGCGCGCACTTCCCGCTGGCTCCTCCGCTGTAAGGAGGAGATGAAGCGCCTCAACTCACTTGAGGATACGGTAAACCCGAATCAGCTCCTTTTCGGTATCAATCAGGGCTGCACTTACCCGGATCTCCGTGCTGATCATATGAAACAGATTGCGGAATATGACCTCGACGGTTATGCAATAGGCGGACTTGCCGTCGGCGAGCCTGCGCCTGTTATGTATGAGATGATTGAGGTTGTTGAGCCTCATATGCCGAAGGATAAGCCGAGATATCTTATGGGTGTGGGTACCCCCGTTAATATTCTTGAGGCTGTATACCGCGGAGTAGATTTCTTTGACTGCGTAATGCCCAGCCGTAACGCACGCCACGGTAACCTCTTTACGCATTTCGGCAAGATCAATCTTAACAATGAAAAGTATTTTGACGATCCCCGTCCTATAGATCCGCTTTGTCAGTGCGAAACGTGCCGTAACCACAGCAGAGCCTACGTTCGCCACCTCTTTAAAGCACGCGAGCAGCTTGCAATGCGTCTTTGTGTTATTCACAATCTTTATTTCTATAATGAGATGATGCGCGATATCCGCGCCGCGCTTGATGAAGGCAGATACGAGCAGTTCTACCGCGAGAAGAGAGAAATATACGATTCCCGTTGTGAAGATTAATTAATTAATTTTTAAAAATTACGAGGTGTGAAATGGCAAGATGGTCTGAGAAAAAGGCGTGGGATTGGTATAATTCCCACAGATGGATCCGAGGTTGCAATTTTATCGGAAGTGATTGCGCAAACAGAATCGACCAGTGGCAAAGCTATGGCAGGGAAGCGCGTATGCTGGTTGCCGACAGAGAACTTCAGCTTGCCGAAGACATTGGATTTAACTCCGTAAGGATAATTGTTGATTTCGAGGTTTGGCTTCAGGAGCCGGAAAGCTACATGGAGATTCTCGAGGAGTATATCAGCCTTTGCGATAAGCACAAGCAAAGCGTTATGATAGTATTGACTACCGAAGCTCAGCTTCCCAGGGGAGACGGCGAATTCATACCTAAGCCACTTGGAGAGCAGGTTTACGCGCTCGGATATCATCAGGGACGTTTTCCGCTTACCGAAGAGCAGAAGAAGCTTCGTCCGTATCATTTCATGGAGCGCCCCGAGCTTGCTAAAAAGTATATAAAGATGGTCAAAGCCATCGTTAAAAAATACGCAAATGATGACCGCGTACTCTGTTGGAACGTGTATAACGAGCCTGGCATAACGATTCGAGAGCGTTCGATCCCGATTCTTGACACGCTGTTTGCTGCTGTTCGCTCTCAAAAGCCGAAGCAGCCTTGTACCGCTGATATTTGGCGCGGACTTAACGATGACGATGCCGTTAGAACCAAGGAGGAAATGCACGCCATAGAGCTTTCAGACGTTATCAGCTTCCACAGCTATAAGCCGTATGTAAATATGGTACCTCTTGTAGAGGGTCTCCGTCAGTTCGGCAGACCACTTCTGTGTACCGAATGGCTTAACAGAATTAATCACAGTAACGTTGAAGAGATATACCCTCTCTTCTATCTTGAGAATATCGCTTGCTATTGCTGGGGCTTTGTTGTGGGTAAAACCCAGACAAACGAGCCTTGGGAAGTGCATTGGAACGATTTTTACAATCCCGACAAGAAGGTCGAATTTGATTTTACCAAGTGGCAGCACGATCTTTTCCGCGCAAATCTCCGCCCGTACGATCCTCGCGAGATTGAGATCCTCAAGAGATATAATAAGCTTGCTGACAGAAGAGACGACAGAGCAGGACTGTAAATAATAAGCACGGTGTTTTTTCACCGTGCTTTATTTTATCTAAAAAACACGGCAAGGTGATACCTTGCCGTGTTACATTATTTGAGTTCGTAAGTTACAGGCTCGTTACCTTTTATAAAATCAGCGGTTACGATAACCTTCTTAATATCCTTGCGAGACGGAACCTCGAACATAACGGGAAGCATAGCTTCTTCAATTATTGAACGGATTCCTCTTGCCCCTGTATTGCGTTCAATTGCAAGCTTTGCAACGGTAAGGCAAGCGTCCTCAGTAAACTCGATCTCTACGTCTTCCATTCCAAAAAGCTTCTTATACTGCTTTAATACAGAGTTTTTCGGCTCCTTCATAATGCGCACAAGTGCTTCCTCGTTCAGTTCGTCAAGAGCAACGTTGATGGGAAGTCTGCCAACAAGCTCCGGGATAAGACCGAATTTGACTATATCGTGTGAGGTAGCAAATTTGAAGATGTTCTTTCTTTGTTCTTTGCTTCGCACACCCTCGGAAGTAAATCCTATAGGGGCGGAATTAAGGCGTTTTTCGATCACTTTTTCAAGTCCGTCAAATGCACCGCCGCAGATAAAGAGGATGTTTTCGGTATTTATCTGAATGAATTCCTGGTTTGGATGCTTACGTCCGCCCTGGGGAGGGACGTTTGCAACAGTTCCCTCAAGTATCTTCAAAAGCGCTTGCTGTACACCCTCGCCCGAAACGTCACGGGTGATGGAACGGTTCTCGCCTTTGCGGGATATCTTATCGATCTCATCAATATAGATAATACCTCTCTCAGCGCGCTCGACCTCAAAATCAGCCGCTTGGATAAGACGCAGAAGTATGTTCTCAACGTCCTCGCCGACATATCCAGCCTCTGTAAGAGTAGTTGCATCCGCAATAGCGAAGGGCACGTCAAGGGTCTTTGCAAGCGTTTGCGCAAGATATGTCTTGCCGACGCCGGTAGGACCTATAAGAAGCACGTTGCTTTTTTGAAGCTTAACATCATCATCATTATCTTCTTCAGACTTCTTCTTAGTCTTAGAAGGCTTTTTATCAAGCAGGGAAATGCGCTTGTAGTGATTATATACAGCAACAGCAAGCGCTTTCTTTGCCTCGTCCTGACCTATTACGTAGGAATCAAGCTCTTCCTTTATCTGCATCGGCGTAAGAAGCTTGAAGTCAGCTGAGGGAGCGGATGTGGTATATACCTGATCGTTGATTATTGAATCGCAGGCATCTACACAATCATCGCAGATATAACTGTCGGTAATGGGAGACGGGATGAGAAACATAACCTGATTCTCGTCTCTGCCGCAAAACGAGCAGTGTTTCATTGAATTATCAAGAGTATTATTTCCTGCCAAAACTATTTCCTCGTTTAAAGGTTATTTACGCTTTACGAAGACCTCGTCGATAAGGCCGTAAGCCTTTGCTTCGTCAGAGGTCATAAAATTATCTCGCTCTGTATCCCTTTCGATGACTTCAAGAGGCTGGCCGGTCTTTTCGGCAAGAATTCTGTTAAGCCTTTCTCTTGTGCGGATGATGTGGTCGGCATGGATCTTGATATCCGTTGCTTGACCTCTTGCACCGCCGAGCGGCTGGTGGATCATTATCTCGCTGTTGGGTAGAGCGTAACGCTTGCCCTTTGCACCTGCGGCAAGAAGAAATGCACCCATTGATGCAGCCATACCGATGCAGATGGTGGAAACGTCGCACTTGATAAAATTCATAGTATCGTATATAGCCATTCCGGCGGTTATAGCACCGCCGGGGCTATTGATGTAAAGGCTTATATCCTTATCGGGATCCTGAGATTCAAGATAAAGCATCTGAGCGACCACAAGTGACGCGGTAGTATCGTTAACTTCGTCGGAGAGAATTATGATTCTGTCAGACAGCAGACGGGAAAAGATATCAAAAGATCTTTCTCCATGGCTGGTCTGCTCAAGAACATAAGGCACAAGTGCCATCTTTTCGCTGTGATTGTTGAAGTTCATATGGTTCCTTTCCGCGGCTTGTGCCGCAATGCTTACTCAGCCTTGGTCTCTTCTGCGGTCTCGGCAGCAG
>JAZQJQ010000094.1:0-18077 GCA_045541735.1 Eubacteriales bacterium | reverse complement strand
TCCTGGGGAGTGTAGTTCTTACCGTCGATAGCTACCTTATAATCGGTACCCATCTCACGCTTGATGGAGGATACGGTGCGGTCGGGGTTAGTGATGGCCTGGCGCTTAGCGACCTGACCTATCATTCTTTCGCCGTTCTTGCCGAAGGCAACAACGCTGGGGGTGGTTCTCGCACCCTCGGGATTGGTTATAACTATGGGCTCGCCGCCCTCGTAAACTGCTACGCAGCTGTTGGTGGTACCAAGGTCGATTCCTATGATCTTTGCCATGACATTTATCTCCTTTATCTCTTTTAATATATTTGTAAGTCTCTCAGTTTGCTACGCTTACCATAGCAAATCTGATGACCTTATCGCCTATCTTATAGCCTTTTTGAAGCACCTGAACTATCTCGCTCTCGCCCTTTGTTTCGTCTTCAACGTGCATTACAGCGTTGTGTACGTTGGGGTCAAAAGTTGCGCCGAGCGCTTCTATCTCGGTAACTCCCATCTTGGAGAGCGCCTCGCCCGCATTTTTGATGATGAGCTCTATTCCTTTTTTCTCCTCCTCGCTTGCGCCGTACTGAAGCGCGTAATCGAGGTTATCGATTATCGGTAGTATTCCGCTCACGGCATCGGCAAACGCATCGTTATAGAGCGCTTCCCTTTCCTTCTGCGTTCTGCGGCGGTAGTTGTCGTACTCGGCTGCAAGCCTTAACTTTGCATCCTCCGTATCGGCAAGCTTCTTTTCGAGCGCCTCGTTCTTTTCGACAAGCGCCTTTACTTCCGCTTCAAGCTTTTTTACTTCTTTTTTTCCTTTAGCTTCCTTTTTGGGTTCCTTTACCTCAACGGTCTCTTCCGCCGCCTCGGTTTCAGGGTTCTTTATCTCTTCACTCATTTCCGTCATTCCTTTCGGTATCCGCAGTGGGAAGAAGCATATCGTCGCCGATCAGCTCGTTTATGCCGCTTGCAAGACTGTCCACCATAGATATTACGTTCTGGTATTTCATTCTTCTCGGTCCTATTACACCGACCGCGCCTACTACCTTGCCGCCGCGCTTTACGGTCTTAAACACAAGCGCAGACGAGCCGAGTGCATCAAGTCTGTTCTCAGAACCGATGAGTATCTTTACGTCATCGCCGTCGTCCAGATCTCCCTCTCCCGTCTCTCGTACAAGGTCAAGAAGAGCATTTTTGCTGTCACCGAGGCCGAGCAGCCCGGCGATGCTTTCAGTATCCGAATACTCGGGGTATTCAAGAAGGCGGTTAACACCGTCTATACGCACGTCACCGTCGTTTCTCTCGGTTGCCGTTTCGTAGATGCATTTAACAGCCATCGAAACAAGCTGAGAGGAAGGCGCGCACATCTCCTCCATACGCATCATAAGGGGAAGCGTTATGTCGGAGGCGGAAAGACCGACGATGCAGGAATTAAGCGTTCTTGCAAGAGCATCGGCATCTTCTTTACCGATATCGAAATCGGTACGCAGATTGCGCGTTTTCGCCGTTCCGTCGGCATTTATCATTACAAGAAGCAGACTGCGCGGCGATAGGCATATCGCCTCGTATCTGCAAAAGGCTCCCGTCCTTTGCCCCGGACGGACCGCAAGTCCCGTGTAATTGGTAAGCGACGAAGCAAGCCGCGATGCCTGGGTCAGGATCTGGTCAAGCTCCGCACGTTTTTCCTTCAGCGCGTTTTTAATGCGCTCAACGTCGCTTGCAGTTGAGTTGTACGTTTCAAGAAGGCTGTCAACGTAAAATCTGTACCCCGCCTCAGTGGGCACTCTGCCGGAGGAAGTATGAGGCTGTTCGAGATAACCGCGGCTTTCAAGCTCTGCCATCTCGTTTCTGATTGTAGCGGAGGAACAGGTAAATCTGCCGCATTCGCAAAGATACTTGCTTCCGACAGGCTCGCCGTTATCGATATATGCCTCAACGACCGTGCGCAATATAAGACTTTGTCTGTTTGTAAGTCCGTCGCCGTTTGTTTTCACCGTTACCCTCCGTTTTCGATCTTTTTGTTTTTAGCACTCTCGCATATCAAGTGCTAATCACAAGCATAATTTATCACTTTGCCCCTGTTTTGTCAATAGTTTTATTAAATATTTTTGTGAACTTTTTGTTAACCAAGCGCTTTAGTGCTAAAATGCAACAGTTTTTTGCTTTTTGCGCCGTGTTTTTTGTTCCATTTGCCTTTTGCGCGGAATATTGTATTACAATCTGCATTTTCTGTAAATAAAAGAATCCTCACCTTGTTGACAGAAAACCGTTTTTTTGTTATCCTTATTCATATCAATAAACTACCAACAGACCGTTTTATCGGAGGATACTATGAAATTCCGCCTCAAACATCTCGCACTTTCACTATGCCTTGCAACGCTTGCCTCCTGCGCACAAACTCCGCATGCAGGCGGTACAACGGACGTGCCGGCAACCGACACGCCGACAGACAGCATCACCACCGAAGCCGTAACAACGGAAGCGGTAACAACGGAAGCGGTAACAACGCTGCCCGACCCCATTGCCGTACCGGTGGTTTCCGACAAAAACGCGGCAAGTGATGCAGGAGAGGTCGATTATATGTTTACCGAATCCGAATACTTTCATAACTATATTGAAGTTTTTGATGAAAAAGGCAAGCTGTACCGCATAGGTGACCCGTATATTATGCGCTACGACGGTATGTACTATCTCTATTCGTCCATCACAAGCGGACACATCGGAGGAGATATCTACGTATGGCGCTCCGAGAACCTTGTGGACTGGGAATGCCGCGGCATCTGCGCAACGTCAACGGGAGAAAACGGCAATACCTTTACCGCATACGCTCCTGAGGTAGTATACTACGGCGGATATTTCTGGCTTTGCGAAGCGCCGGACGGCAAGGGCCATTACATATTCCGCAGCGACTCGCCCGAAGGACCCTTCACCGTTGCTTCCGCAAACCTCGGCAAGGGTATTGACGGCTCCTTCTACGTTGCCGACAACGGAGACCTTTACTTTATGTATGCAAAATCCGATGGCGGCGGTTCCATTCGCTACGACAAAGTAAGCTTCGGACTTAATTACGAAAAAGCCGCGCTTCCCACCGGCAACGGAAAGCCGCTTACCGCTTCGACAAACGGCTGGACAGAGGGGCCCGGATATTTCAGACGCGGGGATTACTTCTACCTTACCTACACGGGCAACCACGTAAGAGATAAGAGCTACCGCGTTGCTTATTCCTATACAACAGCATCTTCCCTTATCAGTGATCTTATCCAGCCCAAGTATAACATCACCCTTATGTCCACAGACTCACCCTACCCGAGCACCAAGGGCTACGGCTCAGGATCCGATTTTAATGCGCTTACCGTTTTCAGCGGCACGGGCCACTCCTCAAATGCAATAGGACCAAACCTTGATTCCGTCTACACTGCATTCCACAACGAGGAAAGCGGAGCGTTCAACCGCCGCATGAATATCACCCGTTACTTCACAAACGGATCCTACGTACTTACGGACGGCTTCTGTCTGACCGATTCAAGAAAGCCTGCTATGCCCGATTACTCCGCAAGAGGCGCGGATACACTCGAGAATGCGGGCGGTATGCTACTGTCCAAGGAAACGACAAAGGCTGTTTACACCGCAGAGATCAACTTTGTATGCAAAAACGGAAGCGCCGAGCTCATCCTCGGATATAAAGATGCAAACAATTACGTTTCCGTTAAAATAGACAACGGCAAAATGAGCGCTTACCTCTGCGAAAACGGGAACATTGAACTGCTCGGCACCGCAAGCATCAGCAAGGGCGTAAGCGTTGACAAGCTTATCTCGCTGTACGTTGTAAACGGCGCCGGCAAGTGCGACATTCATGTAAACGGAATGAAAAAGATCAGCCTTGATGCCCCTCTCCCGGGAGGCAAGATAGGCGCTGCAAACGCTGATATCTCCTCACTGTTCTTTACCAACGATGCATACGGAACTTCTGATTTTGAGGCTGTTAAAAATCTTCCCTGCTCCTTTGCCGCGTACAACTACTTAAAAGAGGAAAACCGCGGCTGGAGCATTGCGAAAGCCGAAGTTAAGGCAAACGGCGTCCGTCAGGGCGAAAAGGAAAGCACAGTTAACAGCAACGCATACGCAGACCTACTCGGTACCGCCCAGGGCTTTACCGCAACAGTTCTCGAGAAGGGAGACTGGGTAAAATACGCAGTAAACAGCGGAACCGAGGACTGGTACGCATTTAATCTCAGTGTTGATGCAAGCAGCGCGGGTTGTGTGTTTGAGCTTATCGTTGATAACGAGCATATATACGAAATGAACATCGGCAATGTTATCGCGGGCAGATCGGGTATACACAACGTCCAGGCAGGCGTGTTCAAGCTCACAAAGGGCGAGCACACCTTGAAAATACGCATCAAGAGCGGCACTCTCACCGCCGTTAACGTCTCTATTGAAGACGGAGCAGAACCCGCAAAGCCGATAAGCCATGCGCTTACCTCAAAGGTAACGAAGGTCATCCGCATCAAGAGCGGTAACTATTCGGTAAGCAAAAAAAACGGTGTTTCCGCACTTTCTGCAGAGCAGGCACTCTTTACATTTGCAGAGAGCACATATTCCGACTTTGATATGACCGTAACCGTGACTGTGACCGATGCTTCAAAATCGGGAGGAATCGTATTCCGCACGGGAGATTATAACGTAAACTCCCACGGCGGCTCAACTTACTGCTTCAACGGCTATTATCTGCGCTTTGCGGAAAGAAAGATAGAGTTGCTGAAATACAGCTGGCATGACAGCGAGGAGCTTGGAAAGATCGCGTTCCTTATAAGTAAGGAACGTCCATATAAGGAAGGAGAGCCCTGCGCAGTACGTATAACCGCAACAGACGGACTTATTACCGTCTACGTTGGCGAGGAGAAGGTCATTGAGGCCTATGACAGCGAGGCGTTTCTCTCCGGCTACTGCGGTTTCTACAGCCCTGCAGGAGATATATTCTTTAAGGACCTCACTTTCGTACAGTTAGCGAAATAAGTCAAAACATACCCCACGGGAACGTTCGTCGCATTTACGCGCCTATTCATCCCCGTGGGGTATTTACTTTTTTTCTCAAAGCTGTTATAGTAGTGATATATTGGAATTTACACTGTCAAAGGCATTATAATTAAGGAGAACGCCCTATGAAAAAACGCATATGGAGTGCTTTCTGCTGTTTTATAACATTATCCGCCGCACTCGCACTTTCTGCCTGCGAAAAAGAATGTGCGCACGATCATTCACTTGAAATAGCAAGCGAGACGGCATTAAAAGCTCCCGCATCCTGTACGGACCTGGCAGTATATTTTAAAACCTGCTCAAAATGCGGGGACCTAAGCACAGATATTCTTTTTGAATACGGAGATCTCCTTCCGCATTCTTATACCGAGGAAGCGATCAAGGACGAAGCCATAAGAAACGCCGCCTCCTGCACATCTCCTGCGGAATACTATAAAAGCTGCTCGGTATGCGGAGCTGTAAGTACATCCGATACGTTTATATACGGCGAGAAGCTTGTACACGATTTCAGCGATGAGCACATAGTTACAGAAGCGCTGAAGACCGCCGCGACCTGCACGGCACGTGCAATTTATTATAAGAGCTGCTCCGCGTGCGGAGAGATAGGCAATGATGCCGTTTTCGAGTACGGCGAAAAAGCCGCACACACTTATACTGCCGAAGCAGTAAAAGATGAAGCAAAAAAGAACGATGCGACCTGTACGGCACGTGCAATTTATTACAAGAGCTGCTCCGTATGCGGCGAGATAGGCAATGATGCAGTTTTCGAGTACGGCGAAAAAGCCGCACACACTTATACTGCCGAAGCAGCAAAAGCCGAGGCAAAGAAGAGCGATGCGACCTGTACGGCACGTGCAATTTATTACAAGAGCTGCTCTGCGTGCGGTGCGGTAGGAAACGATGCCTCTTTCGAATACGGAGAGCCTATAGCACATACATTCACAGAAGAATTAGTGAATGAAGAAACAAAAAAGAGCGATGCAACGTATACCTCACCAGCCATATACTACAAAAGCTGTTCGGCATGCAACGCTGTAAGCGAAACCGAAACCTTCATGTATGGGGAAGCCAAAAACCCTGCTGTTGACGACGGAGAGCTTGATTATGTATTCACAAGCGCAGAGTATTACCACAACTATATTGAAGTGTTTGACGAAAACGGCAAGTTATACCGCATTGGCGATCCGTACATACTGCGCTATGACGGTATGTACTATCTCTATTCGTCCATTACAAGCGGACACATCGGAGGAGATATCTACGTATGGCGGTCCGAAAATCTTGTTGATTGGGAATGTCGCGGCATTTGCCTGACATCTGACGGGGAAAGCGGCAACACTTTTACCGCTTACGCGCCCGAAGTCATCTACTACGCCGGCTACTTCTGGCTTTGCGAGGCGCCAAACGGCAAGGGGCATTACATATTCCGCAGCGAATCGCCCGAGGGACCTTTCACACTTGTTTCCTCAAATCTCGGCAAGGGTATAGACGGCTCCTTCTACGTTGCGGATAACGGCGAGCTTTACTTTATGTATGCAAAATCTGCCGCAGGCGGCTCTATCCGTTACGATAAGGTCAGCTTCGGTCTTAATTATGAAAGAGTCGCTCTGCCAACGGGAAACGGAACTGAACTTACGGCATCAACAAACGGCTGGACGGAAGCGCCGGGGTTTTTCAGACGCGGAGATTACTTCTACCTTACGTACTCGGGCAACCATTTAAGAGACAAGAGCTACCGTGTTGCATATTCCTACACTACGGCCCCCACCCTGATTTCGGGGCTTACACAGCCAAAATACAACATAACCTTAATGACCACCGATACACCGTACCCGAGCGCAAAGGGCTACGGCTCCGGCTCTGCATACAATGCACTCGGCATATTCAGCGGAGTGGGCCACTCATCTAACACCGTAGGGCCCGATCTTGACTCCATATACACCGCGTTCCACAACGAATCAAGCGGGGCATTCAACCGCCGGCTCAACATTGTGCGGTATTTTACAAACGGAAAATACATACTCACCGACGGGTTCTGCCTCACGGATTCAAGAAAACCCGCAATGCCCGATTATATTGCGCGCTCGCAAAGCGCACTCGACACGTCAGACGGTCTTATGCTTTCAAAGGAAGCGGCAAAGGCAGTATACACCGCTGAGATCAACTTCACCTGCATCAACAACCAAGCAGAGCTTGTTCTCAGCTACATCGATGCAAGCACCTACGTGTCCGTTAAGATAGCAAACGGAAAAATGCACGTACATTTACACTCAGACGGTATGTCTGTCCTGCTCGGCACCGCGGACATCAGCAAGGGAGTAAGCTTTGAAAAGCTCATTTCCCTTTACGTTGTAAACGGAGCAGGCAGGTGCGATATCCACATAAACGGAATGAGAAAGTTGAGCCTCTCCACTCCCCTCACGGGCGGTAGGATAGGCACAAAAAATGCTAACATCTCCTCCCTATTCTTTACAAACGATGCATTCGGCACATCCGACTTTGAGACACTGAAAAACCTTCCCTGCTCCTTTGCCGCTTACAGTTACTTGAAGGAAGAAAACCGCGGTTTCTCCATTAAAAACGCCGCCGTTAACGAAAACGGTGTGCGCCAAGGCGAAAAGGAAAGCACCGTAACAGACAATAGAGCAGGTTACACAGCAACCGTACTTGAAGCAGGAGATTGGGTAAAATACGCAGTAAACAGCGGAAAGCTTGACAATTATGCCCTCAACATGAGCGTTCTTGCCGGCAGCGCAGGCTGTGAATTTGAGCTTATCGTTGACAATAAAGAAATATTTCCTATGTCTGTAGGAAGCATTATCAGCAAAAAGGGCGGCTTGCACAATATCCAGGCAGGTGTCTTCAAGCTCTCAAAGGGCGAGCACACGCTGAAGATTCGCATAAAGAGCGGAACGCTCTCGGTATCCAATATCACTATTGAAAGCGGCGCCGCTCTACTTCAGCCGATAGACCACTCTCTTACAACAAGGGCGAGCAGCATTATAACGCTGAAGAGCGGAAGCTACACAGTAAGTACAGATACGGGCACAGCCGGTGCCGAAAACAAGCAGAGCCTTCTCTCGTTTGCAAAAAGCTCCCGTTCAGATATCGACCTATCCGTCACGGTTACGGTAACAGACCCCACGAAATCGGGCGGCATCGTATTCCGCGCGGGTGATTACAACCTAAATACGCACGGCGGTTCAAAATACTGCTTTAACGGCTATTATCTTGAATTTGCAAACAGTAAAATACGTCTGCTGAAGTACAGCTGGCATGACAGCGAAGAGCTTGGCAGTTCGGCTTTACTTTCCAACAGCAGGCGCCTATATAATGTAAATAAGCCCTGCGCAGTACGCATAACCGCAACGGACGGACTTATTACCGTCTACGTTGGCGGAGAAAAGGTCATCGAAGTCTATGACAGCGAGGCATTCCTCTCCGGCTACTGCGGCTTCTACAGTCCTGCAGGGGATATATACTTTAAGGATCTTACGTTCTGTCAGACAGAGGAATAAATGAAAAAAACACTTATCGGAGGCTCGGGAGCGAGCCGCGAGCTTATAGAAGGTCCCATTTGGAGGGGGCTTCTCACCTTCGCCTTTCCAATTTTTCTCGGAAATCTGTTCCAACAGTTATATAACGCCGCCGACACTCTGATAGTCGGTAATTTCATCGACAAGCAGGCACTTGCCGCTGTCAGTTCATCGGGCAATCTTATCTTTATGATAGTCGGTCTGCTGAACGGCATTGCAATGGGTGCGGGCGTTGTTATCGCAAAGTATTTCGGCGCAAAGGAAGAGGCGGCGATGCGCCGCGCCATACACACGGATATCGCATTCGGACTTGTAGGCGGCGTTGTCCTCACGGCTGTCGGCGTGCTGTTCACACCGCACATTCTGCGCTGGATGGGCACTCCGCCCGACGTACTGCCGAAGTCCATTCTCTATTTCCGCACGTATTTCTACGGTGTGCTTGCCTCCTTTATGTATAACATAGCAACGGGAATACTCCACGCAGTAGGCGACAGCAAGCATCCCCTTTATTACCTTATCATTGCATCCGTTTTCAACGTGCTGCTTGACCTGCTGTTTGTTGCGGTCTTCAAATGGGGCATCGCCTCTGCGGCGGCGGCTACCGTTATCTCGCAGTTTATAAGCGCGCTCCTCGCCCTGCGCCGACTGATGACAGTAAACGACAGTTACCGAGTTGAACTGCGCGAGATACGATTCGATATCCCGATACTGAAAAGCATTATCCGTTTCGGTCTTCCATCCGGTGTTCAGAATTCCGTTATCGGCTTTGCAAACGTTATTGTACAGAAAAACATCAACATTTTTGAAAGCGATGCAATGGCGGGATGCGGATCTTATGCAAAGGTAGAGGGCTTCGCCTTTTTGCCTGTCACCTGCTTCGCAATGGCGCTCTCAACGTTTGTCAGCCAGAATCTCGGCGCCGATCAGCCGGAGCGTGTGAAAAAAGGCACTCGATTCGGCATACTCTGCTCTGTGACAGCGGCAGAGGTTATCGGAATTACTGTATTCTTTGCCGCCCCGTTCTTGCTCCGCCTCTTTAACGATGACCCCGCAGTTATCGCATTTGGAGTAAAACAAGCGCACGTTCAGTCGCTCTTTTACTGTCTGCTTGCGTTCAGCCATTGCATTGCGGGTATAATGCGCGGTGCGGGTAAGGCTTACGTGCCGATGACGGTAATGCTTATCTGCTGGTGCCTTATACGCGTTACCTACATAACCGTGACGGTAGACATTTTCCGCGAGATAGCATTTGTGTTCTCATCCTACCCACTCACGTGGTCTTTAAGCTCTATCGTGTTCCTCATTTATTATCTGAAAGCCGATTGGACTCACGCGTTTAAAAAGAAAGAAGCATAAAAAACAGCGGTGCGATGCCCAACTTCCCATAAGGAAGTTGGGCATCGCACCGCTGTTTTTGTGTTGATTTGTGTTTCTCAGACTGTTCCGAAGAAACGGAGTATGCAAAGAATGATACCTACAATGTTGTAAATGCCGACAAGGCTTCCGAGGATGCTGAAAATGATGCCTATAATGGGAAGTCCTGCAAGAACATTGATAAGCCAGCCGACAACCGCAACAATTATGGCAAAGATAACAAGCTGTATCAGAAAGGAAACGAGATTGCCCTTTTTGATCTTAAAGGGGGTAGGCCAAAGCTTTCTTACGAAATCCATAAGTACTCTCCTTTTATGATTATTTACAATATCATTCTACCATTTTATCGAAAAATGTCAATAACCCTGAATAAAAAAGCAAAAATATTGACTTGTTTTTTAGTATGTGATAAAATACAGAACAACAAATAAGTTATGGAGGAATATGTTTTGACTAAACTGAAGTTTCTATCCAATCTCATAGTATGCGCGTTTGTCTTTCCTGTGCTTGCGGGATGCACCAACGCAGGTCTGCCGGAGGTAACAGAGGTGAACGATCCTTCAATTACGGAACTTATAACCGATGCCCCCACCGAAAACGTCACAGAGCCCGCAACCGAACCCGTTACCGAAGCACCTAAGGGTCCTATTACCGTTGTTTGCGTGGGAGACAGCATTACCGAGGGTGTAGGCGCATCCAACAAATCTTTGTACGCATTTCCGGCTCAGCTTCAAAAGCTACTCGGCGACAGCTACAAAGTGGTTAACTGCGGTAAAAGCAAGGCAACAGCGCTCGGCTCTTACTCTAAGTATTGGAACACAAACGGAATCTACTATAACACTACAGCTCAATATAAGGCGGCACTTGCATCAGACCCCGATATCGTCCTTATAATGCTCGGCACCAATGATGCAAAGCACGTTACAGGTTCGGTCTCTGAATCCGTCGACCAGTTCTATGCCGCGCTCAAAGAGCTGGGCGAGACCTTTGCCGCACTTGAAAGCAAGCCTCAGATATACATAATGGCAAGTCCGTACCGCTTCGAGGATTCTGTGCGCAAAGCAAATATGGACAGCGCCATCTACCCGACACAAAAGAAGCTCGCAGATGATATGGGTTGGAAATTTATAGATCTTTTTGCAGTTACAAAGACCGCAATGAAGACCAAGAAGATACACAGCGACAGTCTCCACTTCAACGACGACGGATACACTGTGATCGCCGAGGCAATTAAAGCCGAACTTACAAAATAACAGAAAATGCCGTTCTTTTGCATTGAAAGAACGGCATTTTCTGTTGTGCCCTCCGGCAAAAAGTTGCTATTTATTCCTTTTTGTGTTATTTTTAACGAATTTGTTTTTTATCGTTGCTTTTTGTTCCTCTATATAGTAGAATTACAGTGTATGTTAAAGAATTATCGGAGGAATTCGTTCTATGAGCAGACTTGAAGTGACATCGACTGCTAAAGCAGAAAGAACAGTCAGAACGCTTTACGACAGTCTAAGCCGCCGCATTTCAGCTTCACCCGTAGGAAATTGTCCCGTAGAACTCACATCCGCATTTCTCAAGCTTTGTCTTGCGCAGAGTTGCGGAAAGTGCGTTCCTTGCCGCGTAGGTCTTGACCGTCTTTCGGCACTTGTAGACGGACTTCTTGACGGTGAAGGTAATAAAAAAACACTTGATGTGATCGAATCTACCGCACGTGCAATTGCAGACTCCTCAGACTGCGCGATCGGTTTTGAGGCAGCAAAGCTTGTACTCGACGGTATGGCTGCTTTCCGTGACGATTATATTTCCCACCTTGAAAAAGGAAGATGCACTTCCGATTTTGCATCTATTCCCTGCACCGTTGAATGTCCTGCACACGTCGATATCCCTGCTTATATAGCGCTTACCGGAGAGGGCAGGTTTGCAGACGCGATACGAGTTATCCGCAAGGATAATCCGTTCCCGTCCGTATGCGGACTTGTTTGCGAGCATCCGTGCGAGCATCATTGCCGCCGCAGCCTTGTTGACAGTGCGGTAAACATTCGCGGTCTCAAGCGCTATGCCATTGATAATGCAGGCGTTGTACCCGCGCCCGAATGCGCACCCGCTACCGGTAAGACCGTTGCGGTCATCGGCGGCGGCCCCGCAGGTCTCACTGCGGCATATTACCTTGCGATCATGGGACACAAGGTCACCGTTTTTGAACAGCGCGAGCGCCTTGGCGGCATGCTCCGCTACGGCATTCCCTGCTACCGTCTGCCCGATGAGTATCTTGATGCCGATATCGACGTTATCCTCTCACTCGGCATCGACGTAAGATTCGGCGTTAAAATAGGTAAGGACGTAACTCTTGACGAGCTTCGCCGTGATTATGACAGCGTATATATTTCCATCGGCGCACATGCAGATAAAAAGCTCCGTATCGAAGGCGAGGATGCAGACGGCGTAATTTCCGCTGTTGAGCTTCTCGGAGGTATCGGTGACAGAAAAATCCCCGACTTTACCGGCAAAAACGTCGTCATCGTCGGCGGCGGCAACGTTGCTATGGACGTTACAAGAACCTCCATGCGCCTCGGTGCAAAGAGCGTTAAGTGCGTATACCGCCGCAGAATAGAGGATATGACTGCGCTTCCCGAGGAGATAGAAGGCGCTATCGCAGAAGGATGCGAGATCATTCCTCTTAAGGCTCCCTCTTACGTTGCGGTTGAAAACGGCAAAGTAAAGGGGCTCGTTGTAAAACCTCAGGTCATCGGCTCCTATAACCGCGGCAGACCTATGCCGTATAATGCAGATCTTCCCGAGGAGACAATTGACTGCGACGTTATTATCGTTGCGATCGGCCAGGCTATCGAATCAAAGCACTTCGCCGAGAGCGGAGCACCGCTTGCCTGGGATCAGATAGATGCAACTAAGTCCGGCGCTGTTCCGGGACTTGACGGCGTGTTCTCGGGCGGTGACTGCGTAAGCGGCCCCTCCACCGTTATAAAGGCCATTGAGGCAGGTAAGGTTGCGGCAGCAAATATTGACGAGTATCTCGGCTTCCATACTGAGATCAAGCTTGACGTTGATGTTCCCGTTGCTTCCTACAAGTTCAAGCCTGCTTGCGGAAGAGTTAACAACTCCGAGCGCGAGGCAGACGAAAGAAAGCGCGATTTCGAGCTTATGGAAAAGCCTATGACCGAGGAAGAGGCAATGCAGGAATGCAGCCGTTGTCTGCGTTGCGACCACTACGGATGTGCAACACTTAAAGGAGGCAGAGTTAATAAATGGTAAAGCTTATTATTGACGGAAAATCGGTAGAAGCGGCCGAGGGAACTACCGTTTTAGCTGCTGCAAAGTCTGTCGGCATAAACATTCCCACGCTCTGCTATTTTGATAAGATAAACGACATCGGCGCGTGCCGAGTTTGCGTGTGCGAGATCAAGGGAAGCGATAAGCTTGCAGCGGCCTGCAATACCGTTGTCAGCGAGGGTATGGAGATCTATACCAATTCTCCCCGCGTACGTGCGGCAAGAAAAATAAACGTTGAGCTTATCCTTTCCACGCATAACTGTGATTGCGTTGCCTGCGTGCGCAGCGGAAACTGCGCGCTCCAGACGATTGCAAACGACCTCAACATCCGTACCGTTCATTACGAAAATAAGACCGCAAAGAACGATTGGGATGAATCACTTCCTCTCATCCGCGATGCATCCAAGTGCATTTCCTGCATGCGCTGCGTAAACGTATGCGAGAAGCTTCAGGGACTTTCCGTTTGGGAGGTAAACGGCAGCGGAGCGCACACGAAGATCACAGTACGCGACGGCCTCGGCATCTCCGAGGCAGGATGCGCATTCTGCGGTCAGTGCATCACTCACTGCCCAGTAGGCGCTCTTACGGCAAGAGACGACACGGATATTGTATTTGATGCTATCGAGGATGCGGAAACCGTTACCGTAATGCAGATAGCTCCCGCTGTTCGCTCCGCTTGGGCAGACTCGCTCGGCATCGACAGTAAAATTGCGACCGAAAAGCGTATGGTTGCTGCGGCGAAGGCGCTCGGCATTGATTATGTATTTGACACCGATTTTGCGGCAGACCTCACCATAATGGAAGAGGCATCCGAGCTTATAGAACGCCTTACCAGGGGAACCGGTGCAACTCCCATGTTCACCTCCTGCTGTCCCGGTTGGGTTCGTTTTATGAGATATAACTACCCCGAGCTTGCCGATAATCTTTCAAGTGCAAAGAGTCCTCAGCAGATGTTCGGCGCAGTTGCAAAGACCTATTTTGCAGAAAAGATGGGTATTGACCCTGCAAAGATCTGCTGCATTTCGGTAATGCCCTGCAGCTCCAAAAAATACGAGTGCGACGTTCCCGAGCTAAACGCCACATCAAAGGACGTTGACGTGGTAATTACCACCCGCGAATTTTCAAGAATGCTTAAAGCATGCCACGTAAATGCGGCATCCCTTGACGAGGCCGAGTTTGACAGTCCCCTCGGCACAGGCTCCGGCGCCGGTGTTATCTTCGGTGCAACGGGCGGTGTTATGGAAGCGGCGCTCCGTACGGCATATCATATGCTCACAGGCTCAAATCCCGATGCCGATGCATTCAAGGTCGTCCGCGGCGAGTTCGGCATCCGCGAGACAGAGGTAAGAGTAAACGGCACAACGCTCCGCGCTGCCGTAGTAAGCGGTCTTGCCAACACAAGAGCGTTGCTTGAAAACATAAAGAGCGGAAAGGCAAGGTACGACTTTGTCGAGGTCATGGCTTGTCCCGGCGGCTGCGCAGGCGGCGGTGGACAGCCCATCACCGAGGGCGCGGAACTTGCAGCCGAGCGCGGTAAAAAACTTTACGTGCTTGACGGTGCGAATGCCATTCGCTTCTCACACGACAATCCCGAGATCAAGGCACTTTACGAGAATTATCTTGAAAAGCCACTCTCCCACAGATCACACGAGCTTCTCCATACAGATCACAAGAAGTGGACATTATAAAACCAACATAAAAATGGCACCGCCGACATCATATCGGCAGTGCCATCTTTTTATTATTTAGGTTTTTGGTTTGGAGTGTGATCAACTTTGCGCGCAGCTGCAGCAATACGTTTTTTGGCACGCATCTTTCTTCTCTGCTTGTAGTAAAGCATGCGCAGATAAAGAAACAGCACGAATATCCCGAACAGCGCACCGAGCGAGACGATCACAATAAGCGCGATAAACCACGGTGACGTCGGTTTATAGTACGTTTCTACCGAGCGGAGAGCGATAGCCGAACCCTCGCTTGCGGCATCGGTAAGTATCTTTATGCGGTCTATCTCGCCCCTGAAAGCTCCGAGCGAGCTTATATCTATCTCTATCACGGTATCACTGCCGTACACAACGCGCCCGTCGGCAGACCACACGGCACATCGTCCGTCAGCCGTACCGCTGAGCAGTATACGCACGTTTGCATTGCCATCCGCTTCCCCGTCGACACGGATATTGAAGGTAATAAGTCTTGACTTTTTAAGAGCCCCCTTTTCTATCGGAGCCGATATTCCGCCGTACTCTTCCCTCTCTGAATCAAGAATAGTATAAATCTCAAATCCGTCGTTTATTTCCGCAAGCTCACAACTCAGCGCGCCGTCCGAGGGGTAAAAACCGTTTGAGTCTCCGTCCGTAAAATCAAACAGAGTCGTTTGCTTTAACCCGTCTGCGGCAGAAGCATATTTTATCTGCAGATAGTCCTTAAAGTAAGCAGGCGACGGCACCTTGAAGCTTCCGACCACCGCCGCCCAGCGGTTTACACCTATAAGACGCAGGGCAAATTCAGTCTCAGCTTCAGTTTTTTCCGTATTAAGTGCAGCAAAAACGCCGTAGCTCTTTTTTTCGCCGTTTTCGTTTTTTAGTCCCGAGGTGTCTCCGTTATCCTGGCAGGAAGCATATATTATGCCCCTGACAGTGTCAAGCGAAAGCGCTTTGTAATATCCGTAAGCAATGGCGCTCGCCTGAACGATTTCGCCGTTATCTCCTTCCGTTCTTACGGAAAAACCGGTAACTATGATACTGCGTTCTTTACCGTTAAAGAGATATTTATCACCGTGCAGAAAATCCGCAAGCATCTCTAAATTCCTTACGGTTATATAACCGCCCGAAAGATCGGCAGCTGCAACTGGATCGTTCCACACCTCGGTATCCAGCAGTCTTGCAGGGCTCATATCCAGTGCTATACCAAAGGGTATCGTACCGTTATAAGCAAGCGAATCGAAAAGTCCCTCCAACAACGCCCCGCTTCCTCCGCCTTCGGTCGTATTAAAGATGCAGGATGCTGAAAAATACACGTTCGCGGCGTCGTTTACGCTGACAGCCGCCGTGCGGAAAGCACGGAGCAGTGCCGCCGTAGTGTGTATATCGCACACCGGAGCACCGAGGTCGAAAGCAAGAATAAAATCACCGACAGAATCGGCATATCTGTCGCTCAAAAAGCCGGTGACCGCCGCAAGCGGCAGGGCGCGGCCTGCATCCGAGCCGCTGTTTATGATAAAGCGAAGGTATACGGTAATACCTGCATCGCCGAACGTACGTACCTGATGGTCAAGAAGCGCAAGATGCTCGGCACATACCTTGTAGGTCTCAACGCCGATGCCGCAGCTTTCTCCGCCGTGCTCACAATTTATAAGAACGTCTACGGGAACGTCAATAACGGTCTGGGAAACGAACAGCGATTCCGCCTCGCCCGCGCTTACGCCCGCAAGTCCTTTTTTGGAAAGAGGCGCGCTTGCAAACGAATGCTTTGCGAACACCTCGGGGTTTTCAACGTATGCCGCGGGCGAAACTATCTCATAAGCGCCCGCATTCTTTACCGCCAAAACGAATTTTGCGTACAGAAGCGGCAAGGCAGAGCCATCTCTGTCCAAAGTAAACTTTATATCCGACGCGGTGCGTTTTTCCGCCACGGGTGACATTTTTCCGATATCCGCAACGCTCTCCCCCGGTAAAACCGCAAACAGATACACTCTGCCTCTGTCTCCGGCTCTTTCGATAGTTTCCTCGGAGAGCTGTGCAGTAATTATGATCTCGTTATTTTCGTCAGCAAGCACGGAAACGATCGCCGTTTCCGCGTAGTCGGTTTTTTTATCATTACAAGAAACAAGCAGAAAGGAGGCAATGACCGCAAGAAGTAAGAACGGTAAAAGCCTTTTCTTTAACAACTGCATATCAATGCCTCCTTTATTCATTTTTGAAGGAGCTTATGCCTTCTTGTTTGCAGCTGCAACGATAGCTGCGAATGCCGCGGGTTTAAGAGAAGCGCCGCCGATAAGTCCGCCGTCAACGTTCTCCTTAGCAAGGAGCTCTGCAGCGTTCTTTTCGTTCATAGATCCGCCGTACTGAATGGTAAGATCGCGTGCAGCCTTCTTTCCGTAAAGGGAAGCCACGGTAGCGCGGATCACTCCGCAGGTCTCGTCCGCCTGCTCGGGAGTAGCGGTAAGACCGGTTCCGATAGCCCAAACGGGCTCATACGCAATGATCACGTTCTTGAGCTGTTCCTCGGCAACACCCTCGAGAGCAAGCTTGGTCTGCATGGAAACCACCTCGTTGGTGATTCCCTTTTTACGTGCATCAAGCAGCTCGCCGAGGCAGAGGATGACCTTCAGACCCGCATCAAGTGCGGCGCGGGTGCGGAGGTTTACGGTCTCGTCGGTCTCGCCGAAGTACTGTCTTCTCTCGCTGTGGCCGATGATAACGTATTCAACGCCGCACTCGACGAGCATCTTTGCGGAGATCTCGCCGGTATAAGCGCCGTTTTCCATAAAGTGAACGTTCTGTGCGCCTATCTTTGCGCCGGTCCCCTTAGCCCCCTTGATAGCGGCAGGGATATCCACGAAGGGAACACAAAACACAACTCCGCAGCTCTTTCTGCCGGAGATAAGAGGAGATATCTCCTCAAAAAACGCTTTAGTGTCTGCCGGAGTCATATTCATCTTCCAGTTACCGGCTACGATTTTTCTTCTTGCCATAATCGTTTTCCTCCTACTTGTCGTCAGCTGCCATTACGCCTGGAAGTTCTTTTCCTTCTAAGAACTCTAAAGAAGCTCCACCACCTGTT
Source organism: Eubacteriales bacterium (assembly GCA_045541735.1). Lineage (GTDB taxonomy): Bacteria > Bacillota > Clostridia > Oscillospirales > CAG-272 > RUG12395. Next base: position 94 of record JAZQJQ010000094.1, on the reverse strand, counting down.
GAGATGTGTGACATCTTGTCGCCATAACCCATCTGGTTTACAGCTGCTGCTGAGTCACCACCGCCGATGATTGTTGTTGCTTCTGTTTCAGCTA
>JAZQJQ010000093.1:0-4970 GCA_045541735.1 Eubacteriales bacterium | reverse complement strand
ATATCTCTTTGGCGCAAAGACTACGGTGGTTTTCCGCATCATTCACGTTTGCACCATCATCTTCGGTGCAGTCCTTACCTCCTCTCTTGCATGGGATATTTCCGATACTTTCAACGGCCTTATGATGATCCCCAACCTTATAGGCGTACTCTTTATGATTCCGCTTGTAGTTAAGATCACAAAGAACTACGTTGACCGTAAGGTGCACAAAAAGGACGTTGCTCCCATTCTTTCCTATGATCCCGCAATTGAGGCAGAGGCAGAAAAGGAACTTGATCAAGAGTAATATATAAAAAGCGGCAGAGCTATTGAAAACTCTGCCGCTTTTCAGTATAATGAAGACACAAATGTTTTGCGGAGGCTGAAATGGTAAAGGAAACGCTCACCGACAGCATAATAAAAAGGGATGCGGTAAACTATCTCAAATGGCACGTTGATAAAAAAGAGGATACCGCATTAATGGATTCGTATTTTATTTATCCGCTGGTATCCTCGCCTTTTCTTTGGATCATATACGGCTGGGTGTTCGGAGTTTTATCACTCGCAGCAGCGGCAGTGCTGTTTGTTCCTTATCTTAAACAAAGGAAAAAACTCAAAAAAGAGGTTGAGTGGGCAGAGGGACTTGAGTTTGAGGTGCGTAAAGAGTCCTTGATCAGCTGTTACACAGAGGAGGTATATGAGCCTCACTACCACCGCGACTATGTCAGTCTTTCGACTCATAGCAAGTATAGACATAATTATAAAAGAGTTGTTTTCCTTTGCTTTGCCACGGGCAAATGGCGCGTACCCGAGGATTGTTATGCTTGGTTAAAGGAGCTGAAAATGTCAGAAGCTGGTTTGGAGAGTTCTTCGGTTCCGGGCGATGAATTCTTTGTAATTACCATCAAGGGCGGCGGCGACGTGTGCGCCGCATATAATACCAAGCTTTTTAAGTACGTAACGCAATAGGGATAAATCACGCAAGCCCCGCCCTATATAAGAGACTATATAAAACTCCCGACAGAGTCAATTCTGTCGGGAGTTTTTTTGCTATTCTGTCATTTCTTTTTATGTTTTATGATATGCACAGCCGCACCTGCGATAAGAAGGATCGATCCGATTATCAAAAAATAGTTAAACATATCAAAGTAAGTGCCGAAGATATCGAATATTCCGTTTAAGAGACTGCCCACTGTCAGCGTTATAACGCCGCAGTTCCAAATCTGAAGGCCCCAATCATTTATCGGCTTGTTCATCTTTTCATATACAAGTGCAGGAACAACGCCGAGCACGAAGGGGAAGAGCGGCATACCAAGCATCCAGAACGAGATGATCCCTTTTGCAAATGCTTCATAAATGATGGCGAATACGGAACAGAATGCAAATGCGATGAGGTATGCGTTGAGCACACGCGTTGCGTTACGGTTTTCCGATGTAGACAATATCGCTTACCTCTCTTTCCTTTGATTCACCCTTGCCCGAGCGCGGGTCGTTCAGCACCGTTCCCATAAACACCATAGTTGCCGAGCCTCCGCCGTCAAGATTATAGGCAAAAGTACATCCATATTTCACAAATACTCCCGCGAGTTCTGCTGCTGTCAGTCCGCGGTCTTCTTCTGTTCTTCCGTTTGCAACAACGAAAATATAGTGCAGCGGCTCTATCATTCCGATCGCACATCGGGGGTTGGTTTTTTTATCTCGGCTTGCGGGGTCGTTCCCGAGAACGATCTTTCCGTCAGCAATAAGCGTTGGACCGAAGGAAAGAACGTGCATGGCGCCGTCCTCAAGCAGTTGTTGGGCGGGGACGTCCTTTTCGTAAACGGAACTGAGACTTCCGTCATTCCGGATAACAAGCGCTTCCTGCGTATCCGAATAAACGCTGTCGCGGTACAAAACGCCGTGACGTATAACGTAACCGGTTTTGCGGTAACCGTAATAATCTCCGTTTACCGCAAATACGGCGTTAACGGCTTCAGCCGTATTTTGTACCGTATCCTTGACATTTCTTCCAAACGTGCTTTGAGCGAAAGCGGTTTGAAGCTGTTCCGGGGACGTGAGCTTTACTTCGGCAATAAACACGGTGGAGCCTAGGTAGCGTTCCTCGTTTATTACGATAGAGAACTGTTCGCATATATACGAGCGGTCGGTAATTACCGTTTCGACAGGCGGTGTGGTTTCGTGCGGTATTTGGTCGGTCATACCGGAACTGTCCGTAAATGGGGGGTCCGTTAGCTTTTCCGTTACAGGATGTGTAACGGGAGGATCGACAGCGTATTTTCGAACTATAACGAATTGGTCAAGCAGTATCCATCCGGTGAGTATACCGAGCACGGTTAGATAACACGCGGAAAAAACCAGAGGTCTTCTCTTCATCGCCTTCTCCTTTGTTTTTTGTTTCATAATATCATAATGAAATGGGTATTGCAATACTTTTTTGAGGGAGCATTGAACGTATAAATGCTTGACCGGAGCGGATATATGTAGTAAAATAACCTCATAAGGAAAAGGAGAACGCCATGAACGCAAAAGAACCGATACGCTTTTTAAGCGACTATATGGAAGGCGCGCACAGTGAGATACTGCGCCGTTTTACCGAAACGCAGATGGAACAGCTATCCGGCTACGGCACGGATAAATATACCGCAAGTGCAAAGGAAAAAATAAAAACTGCGTGTCAATGTCCCAGTGCGCAGGTTTATTTCCTTACGGGCGGAACGCAGACCAATAAATTTGTTATAGACGTGCTTCTGCGCCCGTACGAGGGAGTTGTTTCCGCGCATAGCGGGCATGTCAATGCGCACGAAGCGGGTGCTATCGAAAGCACGGGACATAAGGTGCTTGCCGTGCACGGCTGTGATGGCAAGCTCAAAGCAGAAGACGTTGATGCATGTGTCAACGCTTATAACGCCGACAGCTCGCGCGAGCATACGGTGAGACCGGGAATGGTGTACGTATCGTTTCCGACAGAGTACGGCACCATATATACGAAGAGCGAGCTGGAGGCGATAAGCAAAGTGTGCCGCAAACACGGTATTCCCTTGTATTGCGACGGTGCACGCCTCGGTTACGGCTTAATGAGCAGCAACTGTGACGTAACGCTTGCTGACATTGCCGAACTTTGTGACGTTTTCTATATCGGAGGGACAAAGGTAGGTGCGCTGTGCGGTGAGGCTGTTGTTTTTACAAAGGGAAATATGCCCGAGCACATCGTATCTCTTGCAAAACAGCATGGCGCTTTGCTTGCTAAGGGCTGGCTTGTCGGTCTGCAGTTTGATACGCTTTTTGATGACGGACTTTATTTTAAGATAAGCAAGCATGCGATAGAGCTTGCTGAAAAGGTCAAAAATGCGCTTGTTCAAAAAGGATATAGGCTGTTTATGGATTCCCCGACAAATCAGCAATTCGTGGTTATGAAGAATTCGCAGATAGCGTCACTTTTCGACAAAGTGCAGTTTGAAACCTGGGAAAGCTACGATGCGGAGCATACCGTTGTTCGCATCGCTACAAGCTGGGCAACACCTGAGGAGAACGTCGATAGATTAATCGAACTTTTATAAAAAAACGGGATGTAAAAACTCGGTTTTTACATCCCGTTTTTTTAAAAGTATTTTTCAAGTAGGTATTTAAGTATATGCTCATTGTTTTTACAGGCAACGGTATCGGCGATTGCTTTCAGTTCATCGCATGCGTTTTCCATAGCTATGCCAAGTCCTGCTTTTTTCACCATTTCGCTGTCATTTGTGCTGTCGCCGACGGCTATTGTAGATTCGCGCGGTATTCCGAGGCTGTCGGCAAGTTTTAAGACTGCATTACCCTTGCCGCCCTCGATGGCAAAAAGCTCGATGTTGTTCGCATCCGATGCCGCAAGATGTAAAGCCCCCGTTTCTTTCAGCTCCTTGCGGCAATCGGAAAGCTCCTCGTCCTTTTCAAAAAAAGCACATATCATTTCTATCTTTTTAAGCGAACGGCAGAAATTCCAAAAATCGGGCATTGCGGTCGCGGTGTCGTATACAATTCGGCGAAAGCCTTCGTTTAGCCTAAGACGTATAAGGTCGCTCTCGTTCGTTTCTTTGGCATTAACGTAAGTTCTTTCGCTGTAGTGAACTATAGGATATGCATTATACTTTTCGAGTATATTTATAACGTTTTTTCCCACATTCTCGGAGAGACATGTGTATATCCTTTTGTCTGTGTTTTTATCATATATCACCGCGCCGTCAGAGTATATATAATACCTGAATATGGGGAGGTCTTTGATAATTTCAGGAAACTCATTATAAGCGCGGCCGGTGTTCGGAACTATAAGCACACCTTTGCGCATAAGCTCCTCTGCCGCGGAAATGTTCTCTGGACTGACGGTCATAATTCCGTCAAGCAGTGTTCCGTCAAGATCGACGGAGATGATCTTATAATCCATAGTTTGGGTTCCTTTGTCTTTATTCAAAGCTATTCTATCAAATCTTTTATGTCAGGTCAAGGGGGATCGGTGTATATTTGTTTCATCGCTTTTATTGTTTTATGAACGGAATAATGATAACACAAAAGTATTGAAACAAGACTTTTATTGTAGTATAAACTATTTTGAGAAAAACTGTTGAAAATCAACTGGTATTATGGTAACATATAATAGCAAAACTGTATAAATTGCAAAGTTGCTATCTAACGGTTAGGAGGACAATATGAAAAAGATCGTTGCCTTGTTACTCTGTATGATTCTCGCTTTTTCTTCCGTGCCATTCAGCACGTTCGCAGAAGAGGAAAGCGGATCGGACGGAGAAACCGCGCTCGATAACGAAAACGTAGTTTTTGTGGCAGACAGTTCGGCTGCAGGCGGAGACGGAACTGCCGAGGCTCCGTTGAATTCGCTTTATGCCGGATTTGAAAAGCTTGCAACGACCGGCGGTACGGTCGTAGTTATGGGACTGTGTTCTCTCTACGAAGGCATGGGCGAAGTTATGCCCGTAACAGAGAAGCATATCACCGTAACTTCG
>JAZQJQ010000092.1:0-6864 GCA_045541735.1 Eubacteriales bacterium | reverse complement strand
CATGGCTACGATCCGACTTAGAAATGTAACGAAACGCGCTGTCTCCGATAGCAGTGACCGTCTTACCGTCTATATTCCCGGGGATAACGACATTAGTTACTCTATCTTCTCTGCTTGTGCGTATGTATTTCGTTATGGTGATTCCGCCGTTTTCGTTCGCCGCATATTCAAAATCCGCTGCGGAAGCTTCAAGGCTCGGTGCATCGGTTGTAAAAGGCTCCGTCGCGGGCGCATCGGTAATCGGCGCATTCGTTGCGTAAACATTCGTTGTTGAAGCATCTGTGGTTGTCACAATGGCATCCGTAACCGCGGGGGCGGGGTTATTTTCACACGCAGCAAAAGAGCCGGCGCAAAGTATTGCGGTAAGCATCGCAAAAAAGAAACGAGATGTGTTTTTCATAACGCCCTCCGATCATTGTTGGTTTTATTATACTGTACAAGCAGAAAAAAAGCAACTTAAAGTTTTGTTCTGCCCTTTCTGTTGACAGGTTTCGCGCGCTATGCTAAAATGTATAAAAAACCATTTTTCGGAGCGGTTATGAAAACCAAACTTTTAGGCGAACACGGAAAAATCTCCCTTTCGCTTACTTCGGCCATTCTGTATCATGTTTTCAAATACGTATCGTTTTACTGCCTTTATTTGATCTGCGTAATGCTGATAATTCCCTCGCTTTCGCTTTATTCGGGTAAGCTTGGAGATAAACTGTATATCGGCTATGAAACGATCAATCCCGCCGTGTGGATCACCGCAGTGATCTTCTGCTTTTTCGCTTCCTCCTTTGTATGCGCTGGACTGAATTACCGCTTCCGCAAAAAGATGCGCAAGCACTTTTTTTCCGAGACCTTCGGCATGATAAACTACCGCGACGGACTAAACTGGTATAAAACAAATTACGGCATACTTGATATCGCGCTTGCTGCGGCGCTTTCATTTATTATCTGCGTTTTTCTTACTATAAAAATGCCGATCCTTGCCCCCGTGATACTGCTCGGTATTCCGGCCGACACACTCGGCTCTTACGTTTCGCTCAGACGCGGACTCACGTTCTGGCGCATGCACAGCATTACCTGCGATTAAGGGGGGATATCCGTGCTTTTAGTAATAAACATCATATTTTGGCTGTTTGCCGTGATAGGCCTTATACGCCTCCTAAGAACCCTTATCGCCCGTCCCCGTGCTGTACGCGGCATACGCAAGGTATGTGAAAAAATGAGCTATAAATGCGAGGTAACGCGCTCGCCTTTTGCATCCTTTTTCAGAACTTCCGAAAATCCAGATATATTTATAAAAACTCCCGAAAAAGACTACTACGTTCGCATTATATCCGCTTTGGGCCGCAGGCATTTCTATTTTGCGGGGCCGTATTACTGCACACATATGAAAAAGGCTCCCATTTTGATGGTCGGCTCCAAGCGAGCGATGCGCGCGGGCGTTGCGAGCCAGGATTATATGAACTTCGACGAAAAATTCCGCATATACCCGGAGCCTAAGCTACCCAAAAACGCACGCCAAAACGCAGGATACATAATGCTCTTCAACCCAGCGCCCGCCGAGATACACGTTGCCGAAGGCAGAAGAAGCGAGATAGTAGACAGCGGCGGAAGGATAGGTCAGTTTTCAGTTTACGACAGAAAACAGTTCTGTAATATGCTTGAATACGGCGAGGTCAAACGCACCTTCCGTTTCGGAGAATAACATAAAGGAGAAGAATATGTACTTTTTCAACACCAAAACACGTATTATCGGCATTTTTTTACTTGGCGTGTTACTGCTTGCTTCCTGTGCGCAAGGCGGCACGTCAGTGAACGACACCACGTCGGAGGCTACTTTGACAGACCCGGTAACCGATGCGCCCATCAGCTACGTGGTTATTTCCGATGAAAACAAGTGCTATTACCGCACGATAATCCAAACAGGCAGTGCAACAACGATAAGCGAGGCGGCAACCGACCTTAAAGTGAATTGCTACGATCTTACCGGAAATCAGCTTTGGATCAGCCGCGACGGCAGCGAGGAGCCCGCAGAGAACGAAATACTCGTCGGCCCCACCAACCGTCCCGAATCTGCACAGATAGCGGAAGGACTTAAAGAAAACGAGTACCGCATCTGTTTTGCAGGCACCAAGCTTGTTGTAGCCGGCGGAAGCCGCGGTGCTGTGGTTGCCGCTGTTGACCGTCTGCTTGAAGACTACTTTATAAGCGGAAGCACTGTCATCAAAATACCGGACAACGTTGATATAAGAGGAGAAATAGATATGAAGCTTGCAACGGATCTTGACAGCGGTTGGAACGACCTTGTATTTGAGGCATCGAACAATATCGACCTTAAATACCAGATCTGGATGCCAAAGAACTACAGCGCAGACAAGAAATACCCCTGCATACTCTATATGCACAGCGCAGGTGTAAGATGCGACGATAACAGCCATATAAATACTGCAGAAGCTAAGTTCCTGCGCAATTTCGAAAGCGGAAAATACGCGAACGAATGTATAGTTATCGCGCCCTGCTGTCCTACTTCTCACAAATGGGTAACAGTTACCACTTGGAGCGAGGGTAAATATGACTTTGTAAACACCAAGACCGCCGATTATATGGTTGCGACCCTTGAGCTTTTTGCAGACTACAGAGAAAAGCTTGCAATCGACAATAACCGCCTCTACACGTATGGAATGAGCATGGGAGGCTTTGCGGTTTGGGATCTGCTGGCACGCAACCCCGGCGTTTTTGCCGCGGCAATTCCCGTTGCCGCAGCAGGCGACCCAACAACAGTTTCCTCTATGGGCAAGACCGCAATATGGATATTCCACGGAACTGCAGATGAGGCAGTCCCCTATCAAAGCGCAGTTTATATGCACGATGCCCTTACGGCGATCGGAAGGACGGATATTAAGTTTACCACATTCGACGGTGCCGGTCATGGGATCTGGTCAAAGACCGCAGATACCGAGGGACTCTTCGATTGGCTTTTCAGCCAGAAGCTTGACTGACATAATTGCAATTTGAAACAAAAACGCCTTTGCGCACATCCCAAGCACAAGCTTACGATGATACGCAAAGGCGTTTTTCTTTTCTCTTTCCTGTTTTATCGCATAGAAAGCTTGATTCGTTTCAAAACTATTCTTGCTTTTTTGTAGATATATCTGATCTTCGCCATTTTTTTTGCTCTGACGTACATAGCAGCTATCTTATTCTCGTATTTAATGGGATCGTGTTCAAAACCTTCAATCTTGCTTCTCATAGATTTGAACTGCAAGCAGTAGATCATCTTATACCACAAGTCGCTCTCTTTTGAACCGTTTCTTTGCCAATACGTTCCGAACTGTTCGTGCATCGGAGCATACATAATACTGTCCATTTGTTCTTTCGTGTAGTAACCGGCATCGATCGCCATATCCACAATATCAGTTTTCGGCAAGAAATTCAAACCGTGCAATTGCAATTCAAAAGGCCCGTACATCTTTTTAACCAACGTATAGCTTTCCTTCAGATCGTCAATGCTTTCAAACGGATGCTGAAGCATAAGATCATAACTGCACCAGAATACTCCGGATTCTTTGATAAGCTTCGTAGCCTCAACAATGTCATCCCTCGTTTCATTTCTATGAAAAACATCGTGAAGTATATGCTCAGAACCTGACTGTATTCCCATTATTACTTCACACAGCCCCGCTTTAACCAGTTTCTTTAATACGTCGGACTGTATCATTTTGGGATGTGACCAAATAGTAAACGGTAAATTGATATGTTTTTTATACTCGGTGACAAACTCATCGACCCAGCCGGGTAGATTTGGGAAGATCTCGTCGTAAAAATGGATAAAAACGACCTTTGGACAATGTTTTCTTGCTTCTTTCAGCTCTTCGATAACGCTTTGAACAGATCTTGTCCGCACGCCTTTTATTCCTTTAGGCAAAAGCTTACGCAGATTTGAACAGGAGCAATAAGAGCAATTGAAAGGACAGCCGCGAGATGCAATGACCTCGTAACTGAGGGTGTCAAGCTGGGGATCCCCCTCTTGGCTCATATCATTTGCAATGAAAACAGAGTCCAAACAATTAACGGTAGGTATTCCGTATTCATTGATATCATTCGCAATATCGGAAATTTCATTTATGATTATCTCATTGTCTTTTTTGTAGCATAAGCAGGGAATGTTCTCATAATCGGTTTTATCAGAGATGGCATCAGCCAAACGAACGATCGCCCTTTCACCGTCACTGCGGATAACAAACTGCACACCGGCATCCAAAAAGTAATCGGGAGATAACGTTGCAAAAGCTCCGCCGCACACGATCGGTATCTCAAAATTGCCCTGTATCATATCGATCACGTCGTCAACTACCTCAAGATACATAGAGCTCATAACCGACAATGCAACCATTGCAGGTTTCTGCATTTTTATATCATCACGCAAAAGATCGATTTCCTTTTGAGTCGCTTTTCTGGGTCTGACACTGTTAAAATCTCCGAAAAACACCGTACGAACAGAATAACCGGCACCGCGGAGTGCTGCTTCAAGATATCTTACCCCCAAAGCCTTCTTATTGTAAAATGCAACAAGCATGATCTTCTCGTTTTTCATATAAATATCCCTCCGCAGAAATCTTAAATTAATGTGATAATAGCACTCAACCAGTGTAAACTATATCATATTCTGATAACAGTGTCAAGACTAAATCAATAACCGCAGATCCCCCTTTAAGCTCCTCGTTTTGCTCCAGTCTCATGTCCCCATCTTGAGGTGCCGGGAACGGAGGCTGATGGTGTTCAGCAGATTAATTGATCATTCGTGATCTGATTTGGGCAAATGAATAATGAATCAAAGACTTAAAGAATAGGCGATGCTTTGACAACGCCAAGGCGATGTCATGCATAGAATATTGAAGTTGAACCCTTATGCCGCAGCGAAGCTATGTTTCCCGCTTCGCCGCAAGGCGAAACTTAACTCGCGCAGTGAACATCATTGCCGAAGCACACCATTTGCGCGAAGCGCAAATTTCATTGAAAAAAAGCACTTGCTTTCGCAAGTGCTTTTTTTGAGCTCATAGTACAAAAATGCAACTTTTATATTTACAATATGACTTTAAAGCCAATATGTGTTGCATCCTTTTTATACGCCGTGATCTCGCCCTTATGCTTTTCGACGATTGCTTTTGCCATCGAAAGTCCGACACCGTAACCGCCGGTGAACTTCCTTGCCTTGTCAGCGCGGTAGAAGCGGTCGAACAGGCGGTTCAACTCTATCTCACCAACGGCTGCATAGGTATTTTCCACGGTGAGAATAGTTCTTCTTCCTCTGTGAAGATTTACGGTGATCTCTCCGCCCTGATCGCAATACTTAATGGCATTATCCATCAAGATGCCGACAAGTCGGTGAAGGAGTGCTTCGTCACCACAATAGGATATTCCTTTCTCAATGTTTGAGGTGAGTGCTTTGCCTCGTTCCTTTGCAAGCGGTTCAAATTCTGCAACTGTATCGGCAACAAGCTTATCGAGGAAAATCTCGGTAATGTTTAACTTTTGTCCTTCCTCGTCCATACGGGAGAGCGCGACGAGCTGATTCACAAGCTCGGTCATTCTGTGACCTTCCGAGCGGATATCGTCAAGCCACTCGTTTTTCCCAAGCTCGGCTTCGGCAATATCAAGGTTTGCGAGGATCAAGGTCAGCGGAGTTTTCAGCTCGTGGTTTGCATCGGTGATGAACTGCTTCTGCTTTTCATAGCTCTCGGCAATCGGCTTTACCGCCTTTTTCGAGAGTAGGAATATAAGAATCAGCACGAGTGCGGCGCATCCGAGCAGAACAAGTCCTGCAATCGTCATAGACTGCATCAATGAGGAACGGCTCACACTGCCATCAACAAATACAACACCTTTTCCCATTTCGGTTGAAAAAACTTTATATCTGTAGTTTGATATCCACCCACGTTCCTCACCGTTATCCATAACCTTTTCCGCATACTCGACAGCTACTTCTTCTGTGATAGAATAGATCGACTCGGTATTGGTTCTTGCTACCTCGCCCTGTTTATCAAAGAATACGGTAAAATGGCGCGTGGAGAACGGTGTTTCGGGAGTGATGAATTCGAAATCCTGTTCGTTTCTCGGCGGCATCTTATCGGGCTGTGGTTTTTCCGCCATTGAACCGGGAAATCTACCACCGCCCTCGGATACTCTGTCTGCCAGCATATCCATATTTCTGTTCATTGAGGATATATTGAGTACAAGGATAACGCCGAACACCAAGGCAATAACCGTGAGCACCGATACGGTACATATCAGAATGAATTTCCTTTGAAGTCTGTAAATCATACCGTCGCCTCCAAGGTATAGCCTGCGCCCTTGACGAACTTGATTGCTACGGGAGCGGAAAGCGCATCGAGTTTTTTTCTGATATTGGAAACGTGAACGTATACCACGCTCGTATCCACGTCGGTATTCCATCCCCAGATATGGGTGATGAGCTGCTCCGCGGTAATGATCGCGCCGCGGTTCTGCATCAGCATTTCCATCACTTGAAATTCCTTGCCGCTGAGAGCTTGCGTTTTGCCGTCATAAACAAGCTCATATGTGGAACGGTTGAGAGAAAGCGCACCGAAGTTCAGCATATCGGGGGTAAAGTTATCTTTTCTGCGAAGCATCGCGCGAACACGGGCAAGAAGCTCCCCTGTTGAGAATGGCTTGGGGAGATAATCGTCAGCCCCTGCATCAAGTTCTTCGATCTTCTGATAGGTTTCTGTTTTTGCGGTCAGAAAGAGCGCAGGCGTGGTGATACCACTCGCGCGGAGTTTTTTGAGTAAACTCACGCCGTCCATACCGGGCATCATAATATCAAGCACAAGAAGTCGGAGGCCAAGCGGTTTA
>JAZQJQ010000091.1:0-2906 GCA_045541735.1 Eubacteriales bacterium | reverse complement strand
CTCTCCTCCGTTTTTTTTTTATTTTTAACAGTTAAAATACAAAAAAACAAGCCCGCCCGCCCATTTGCGCGCTCGTTCTGCAATGCTGAAACGTTCTGAATTATTCGGTAACCTGCTCCTCGGCTGCATTTTCTTCCGAAGCAGACTCCTCGTTCTGCTCCGTAAATACGGGAGCAGGCTTGATGTCGTTATAAAAATTAACGAATGAAGCACTCATATAAGGAATAAGCCAAATATAAAGAATTCCAAAGGTGAAGGCTCCGAGAAATGCCCAACCGATGAAAGAAAGATCAAGAACAAAATAATCCATCTTATGTCCATCCATCATTTCCTGGGAGCGTTTAATAGCCTCGCGTGCACTGATACCGGGATTTTCTGCAACGATATACATTGTCTGAGAGTAGGAAAAACCCTTGATTATTCCGGGAATGATGAACAGCAGGCTCCAAAGGAAGGTATAGATGCCAACAAGAAGACTTGCCTTGAATGCGGTCCAAAAATCGTCAAAGCCGGAGAATGCGTCCTTTGCTTCGGGCGTTTTACCTTTTACAAGGTTCAGATAAACACGGATGACGGAAAGTGAAAAAGCGGGTGTGATTATCACAGTGGGAATAAGGGAGCCGACAACGGGAACTACCGAGCAGACCATACCTGCTGCAAAGGAAATAGCCGATATAATAAGGGTGATAAGAAACAAAATACCGATTTTGCCCTTAATCTGTTCTTTTGCCATGGACTTTAGCTGCTGTCTTGTCATAATGTCCTCCTAAATCAATATAGTCAGCAAAAATGCTTGATTATATTATACACATGAATAGGAGTTATGTCAAGATTAGTTTGTTTACCTCTGCTCCGCGACTATTGCAGAAAATCAAGCATTTCGGACAGCGTCATGCCCTTGAATGCGTCCTTGTAGTAGGAAAGCTCCTCCATTATCATTTCGTCGATAACACGCATACCGAGAAGCTCGACCGGAGCTTTATCATCGGTGAGGATCAGATCCCCTCCCTCATAGGAAGCGAGCTTGGCATCAACGTTGGAAAGAAGAGCCGAAAGAACGTGACCGTTTTGGGGATATTCGGCACGGAACCTCTCTAACATCGCACGGTCACCGGAAGCAAACACCATTCGGTTTGAGCCTCGGTCAGCTACGTAAACGGTATCAAAGACCGATGCCACCGTATCACAGAGATATTTGTCGATAGAGCCATCGGACGTGGAATACATATTGAGATTAACGACCATCACGCCATCGTCGGCAAGATGCTCACGTACCTCTCGGAAGAACTCGATGCTTGACATCTGAAAGGGAATGGTAACGTCGCGGTAGGCATCTACCATAATAAGATCATATTCCCCCGCTCCGCGCAGATAGGCGCGTCCGTCAAACTCAACGCAGGTGATGCGGTCGTCCTTCGGAAGTCCGAAACGGTCGTAAGCGAGGTCTATTATCTTTTTATCTATCTCGACTCCCGTTATCACGGTATTTCCGAAATAGCGGTACAGCTGCGATGCATACGTACCGCTGCCCATACCTAAGATAAGCACGCGAAGCTCGTCCTTTTTGTCAACTCCTGCCATATACGGAGCCGCCAGAGCGTAATCGTAATAAAGCCCCGTTAGTCCGCCGTCTTTTTTAGTGATAGACTGAACACCGAAAAGAACGTTCGTGGAAAGAACTATATCCTCGTCGTCTTCTGCCACCTGCAGATAATTATATATCGATTCATCCTCATAAAGATCTTCATCATTCCGCCAGAAGGCAAAGCTGTTTACGGAAGCAAGGGCGGAAAAAACCGCAACAAGAAGTGCCATTGCCGTTACTTTTAAAAGCTTTACCCGGGCGCTGATGAAATACGCAAGCGCGATGGCAAGCAAAATGATAGCAAAAATGATAAACGTAAGTGAAGTACCGACAAGCGGAATGGTAATAAAAGTAGGCGTGAAGGTGCCGATTATCGAACCCACGGTATTAAGCGCATTAAGCTCGCCGACTATCTTTCCGTTTTCGTCAAGGCTGTGCACCGCGTATTTTACCAGTGCAGGCGAAACACTTCCAAGCAGCATAAGCGGAAACACGAAAAGCAAAAGACAGGAGACAAGCGATGCCCATATAAGGAAATTTTGCCCAACCAGCATTGCAAGCGCAAGCGAAACACCCGCTATCACGTATTTGCCAAGGAACGGTATCGCCGCTGTCCATACTGCCACTATAAGAATACGGAAATACATTTTGTCCGGCGAGGGATTTTTATCCGCCAGACGTCCGCCCCAGATGTTTCCAAGCGCCATTGCTATCATAATGGCACCGATGATGATAGTCCAAACTATCTGAGAAGAGGAGAAATACGGCGCAAGCAGGCGGCTTGCACCAAGCTCGATCGCCATTACCGACATTCCGGAAAAGAACTCAGTAAGATAGAAAAACCATTTCTTTTTCAGCATAACGTTTCCTTTTTCCGCGGTTTTGCCGCTACGATATTCTATAATGGATATATTATATCCACAAAGGAAGAAAAAGTCAATGTATCGACAAATGGGACGTGTATTCACATAGGTGTACATTTTTTCAAAATACACTTGACAAAAACCAACGGCTGTTGTATAATCATAAGGCTGACACGACATCGACCGATCAGCAGGGTATGGAGAAGTACTCAAGCAGGTCGAAGAGGCGCCCCTGCTAAGGGCGTAGGTCGGGTAACCGGCGCGAGAGTTCGAATCTCTCCTTCTCCGCCAACGGAAAGCACACCTTCGGGTGTGCTTTTTTTCGTTGGCGGTTTGGAAAAGATTCGAACGCGAGCGCCCGCGAGAGGGACGAACGCGAGCGCGTCCGGGGGACGAAACAGCGAGCGCGTCCGGGGGACGAAACAGCGAGCGTGAGGAGTGGCAGCGACTTGGCTTGT
>JAZQJQ010000090.1:0-18254 GCA_045541735.1 Eubacteriales bacterium | reverse complement strand
GTGGCTCTTCATGCCACAAATACACCGCCGACGGAACGGAGTATTATACAGATTACGAAGGCAAATGGCAGTGCGACTAAAAATTCTTCCGCATACTTCAGAACGTGCGACAGGCACGACCTCAGCGTACGTAAGTACGCTATCGCCCGCGCCTATCTTCGTTCTTCGTCTGCGAAAGAATTTTCCCTTGAAGTAACGGTTCGTAGATAAAGGCAAGGACTTCGGCGTAAGTAAGTACGCTATCATCCGAACGTAGCTTCGTTCTTCGTCTGCGAAAGAATTTTCCCTTGAAGTAACGGTTCGTAGATGAAAGCAAGGACTTCGGCGTAAGTAAGTACGCTATCGCCCGTGCCTATCTTCGTTCTTCATCTGCGAAAGAATTTTCCCCTGAAGTAACGGTTCGTAGATGAAAGCAAGGACTTCGGCGTAAGTAAGTACGCCATCATCCGAACTCAGCTTCGTTCTTCGTCTGCGAAAGAATTTTCCCCTGAAGTAACGGTTCGTAGGCGAAGATACGGCAAGTACGGCATCGCCTGCACATGGCTCCCGTCTTGGCTCCCGTCTTGGCTCCCGTCTTGGCTCCCTCCCCGAGGGAGCTGTCAGCGTAGCTGACTGAGGGAGTTAATGGGAGCTGTCAGCGAAGCTGACTGAGGGAGTTTTTGTCCGCGCCTCATCTGCGCAACAAGGCTTTTTTACCAAATATATTGACAAATTACCGATGTATTGATATAATGGCGGTAATGCAAGACAGAAGACCGTTTCTTGCAATTTAAAATAAGAATAGAGGTTGCGCGTGACAAGAGTACGTGCGGTGTAAGCCTTCGCAGGGTGTTGCCGTACCGAAAGGGGATCGCGCCGAGGGCGGCCAAGGCGCACGGTCGTATCCGGGACGGCGGAGAATATCCGACGGACTGTCGCATCTTTTTGCGGAGTACTATCAATATTTTAACGGCATACGCCGTATTTTTGCGATTTTTTGATAGACCGATCCGCAAGGGTCGGTCTATTTGTCAGAAAGGATAAAAAATGAAAAAGACTGTTTTTGAAGGCGCGGCAACCGCGCTTATTACCCCCCTTACCGAGCAGGGGATCGATTATAATGCGTTCGGCAGACTCATCGACTGGCAGATAGATTGCGGAATCGACGCGCTCGTCATCTGCGGTACCACCGGTGAAGGCTCCACCCTTACGGACGAGGAGCACCGTGCCGCTATCGAATACGCTGTTAAGCGCGCCGCAAAGCGCGTTCCTATAATCGCCGGCACAGGCTCAAACGACACAGCCTACGCTATCGACCTTACCAAATTTGCTTACGACGTTGGTGCGGATGCTTCCCTCGTTGTTACTCCCTATTATAATAAGGCTACTCAAAACGGTCTTATCAAGATGTTTACGGCAATTGCGGATGCGGCCCCCCTGCCGATGATACTTTATAACGTACCCTCCCGTACCGGATGTGCTATTGCACCTTCCACGTATCTTGCACTTGCCGACCACCCGAACATCGTTGCAATAAAGGAAGCAAACGGCGATATCTCCAAGATAGCGGAGACTGCCAAGCTTGTCGGTGATAAGCTTGATATCTACAGCGGAAACGACGATCAGATAGTTCCCGTGCTTTCTTTGGGCGGCAAGGGCGTTATCTCCGTGCTTTCCAATCTTATCCCCGCCGAAACGTCCGAGATATGCAAGGCGTTTATGCGCGGCGAAGTAAAAAAGAGCCGCGATATGCAGCTTGAGTATCTTGATCTTATCAACACCCTCTTCTGTGAAGTAAACCCCATTCCCGTTAAGGCGGCAATGGCGGCAATGGGATATTGCGAGAACTATCTCCGTCTGCCCCTTACACCTATGGAAGCGGCGAACGAAGCCAAGTTGATCGAACTTATGAAGAACCACAACATTCTGCATTAAAAATTTTTCCGTATGCATCAGAACGTGCGGCAGCCATCTTTTAATTAAAGAAACAAACGAAAGAAACCCGTAGGGCGGGGGCTTGCTCCCGCCGAAAAAGGAAACAAATATGAACGTAATCGTATGCGGAGCAGGCGGAAAAATGGGCGAAAAGCTCATCGCCTCCATTGAAAGCGGATTTAACGGCGCAAGCGTTGCCGCTGCAGTTGATATTAATATGCCAAAAGGAAATTATCCCTGCTACACGGATATTTCCGAAGTGAAGGAACAAGCCGACGTAATAATCGACTTTTCCCACCACACCGCGGCACCGGCCCTAATAAGCTACGCCCGTGAAAGAAAGATCCCCCTCGTTATCGCCACAACGGGCCACACGGAGGAGGAAAAGGCGCTTGCCATCGAGGCATCAAAAAAGATACCCGTATTTATGTCCGGTAACATGTCTATCGGTATTGCGCTGCTTATGGAGCTTGTGCGACGCACGGTCGAGGTATTCCCCGATGCGGACGTGGAGATAGTTGAGGTACACCACAACCAGAAGGTCGACGTACCCAGCGGAACCGCGCTTATGCTTGCAAATACCGTAAAGGATGCACGCGGAGGCGAGTTTAACGTCGGACGCCACGAAAACGGTAAAAGAAAGCAGGGCGAGATAGGTATACACTCCCTGCGTACGGGCAAGGTAATAGGCGAGCATGAGGTGCGCGTGGATACCGGCAGCCAAACGATAGTGCTAAAGCACGAAAGCCACGGCAGAGAGCTGTTTGCGGAGGGCGCCCTTTGCGCTGCCGCATATATCTCGGTGCTTGAGTGCGGAATGTATTCCGTAAGCGATATGATAGGAAGAGATTGCAAATGATCTGCAAGAATATCGGAATAAACGAAAATAATGATCTTACGTTTGCAGGCCGCGATACAGTTGAGCTTGCAAAAAAATACGGCACTCCCCTCTACCTTCTCGACGAGGAGAGAATAAGGGAGAACTGCCGTGTGTACAAGAGGGCGCTTGCGCGCGAGCTTGGCGAAGGCTCCCTTCCGCTTTATGCGGGCAAGGCGCTTTGCGTTAAGGATATGTACCGTATTATGCGCGAGGAAGAAATGGGTATCGACGTAGTTTCCTGCGGCGAGATATTTACCGCATACAGCGCCGGATATCCTATGGAAAACGCGTATTTCCACGGAAACAACAAGACTGATGCCGACGTAGCTTTTGCTATGGATAAGGGTGTCGGATGCTTTGTGTGCGACAATGCCGAGGAGCTTTCGGCAATCGAAGCCGAGGCGGCAAAGAGAAATAAGGTGCAAAAGGTGCTTATCCGCGTTGCACCCGGTATCGATCCGCACACACATAAGGCTATCTCTACGGGAAGTGTGGATTCCAAGTTCGGCACGGCAATTGAAACGGGTCAGGCAGACGGACTTATCGCCCTTGCCCTAACAAAAAAGCATATCGACCTTGCCGGCCTTCACTGCCACATCGGCTCGCAGATATTCGAAACACAGCCATTCTGCGATGCGGCTGATATCATGCTCGTTTATATGGCAAGGGTTGCGGACAAGCTGGGCGCACACCTTCGCGAGCTTAACCTGGGCGGCGGCATCGGCGTAAGATATCTCGAAAGCCATCCCGAGATAGATGTGGACGGATATATTACCGAGGTGGCGGACCACATAAAGGCTGCGTGTAAAAAATTAAATATGCACCTGCCCGCCATCAGACTTGAGCCGGGCAGAAGCATAGTTGCCGATGCGGGCATGACGCTTTATACCGCAGGCGCGGTAAAAAGCATACCCGGATTTAAAAATTACCTCTCTGTCGACGGCGGAATGGCGGATAACCCGCGCTACGCGCTCTATCAGTCGCCCTATACGGTGGAGATAGCAAACAAGATGGCGAATGAAAAGACCTTTGTTTGCACCGTTGCCGGCAGATGCTGCGAAAGCGGCGATATGATACAGGAAAACGTACCTCTGCCCGTACCCGAGAGGGGCGATACGGTTGCCGTATGCACCACGGGCGCGTATAATTACGCGATGGCATCCAATTATAACCGCCTGCCCCGCCCTGCCATGGTAATGCTTACAAAGGACGGTGAGCATATTGCGGTGAAGAGGGAGACGTTTGAAGATCTTATAAGAAATGAGCTATAAAAAAGAAACCGCTTAGGCGGTTTCTTTTTTATAGCCCATCTTCGGAATACAGTTCATCCAAATGCCAATGCCTTGGGTTTTCCAAGATGTAATTTTTGTGTTTGCGGCAGTCTTCCGAGTTGCGTATTATATGATCGTAAAAATGACGTTGCCAAATATTTTCTCCATATTCTTTGTTGCAAAATCGTTTAAATGTCGAAACGAATCTCGAAACGGTTGAATGTTGCCGAGATTGTGAGCCAATCGTAGGGGGCGACGTCCTCGACGCCCCTGAACCTATGCGGGGCGACGTCCTCGACGCCCCGTTATCTACCGGTTCTGTTTCTACATTAAGTATGCACAACAATATATGAATATGATTAGGCATTATTACGTACGAACCAATTTCTATGTTCTCATAAAAATCGTTCAATTGTTTTATGTATTTATCCGCAATTATTCCATAAGGTAATAATTCTACGGCGGAAGGGGCGTCGAGGACGTCGCCCCCTACAATGTGGGATAATATCTTTTTTCTGTTCTGCGTACATATCGTTATAAAATACGCGCCGTTTGTGCTGTAATCGAAATTGCGGAGCCTTGTCGGTTTTCTTTCGCGTAATTTGTTTTCTGCATCCATCTGAATGATCCTGTTACGTCCTTTTTCTGAGCGCGCAAAGCGCATATACCGCCATGTTGACGATGATCACGCAGGGACCGGTGGGCAGACCGAGCAGACATCCGGCGAAAAATCCGATAACGAAGCAGACCACCGAGACTGCCCCCGCGATGCAGATCACCCTGCGGAAGCTGGTGGCAAGCCGCATAGCCGAAAGGGCGGGGAAAACTACGAGAGCGCTTATCATAATGCTTCCGATAAGCTTCATTCCCACAACGATAACAACGGCGGTAAGCATCGAGATAAGCAGATTGCAAAAGGAAACGGGAGCACCCGATGCCTTTGCAAAGCCCTCGTCAAAGGTAACGGAGAACACAAGCCGGTAGAAAATGAGATAAAGCGCAATAACGAGCACCGACATAACGACGGAGATTATAAGATCCTTGTCGTTTAACGTAACAACGGATGCAGATCCGAAAAGGCTGTTACATATATCGGAGGTCATCGTGCCCTGCGCAAAGGTGAAGATAACAACACCAACTGCAACTGCGCCGGTCGATACCACTGCGGTCGCGGCATCGCCCTTCATCATTCCGCTTTCCGTAAGCTTCATTAACATAAAAGCGGCTAAAATAACTATCGGGATAGAGATCTCAAGTGAATTTGTTGCGTTAAGTCCGAACGCGGCGGCAACGGAAAGGGCAAAAAAGCCTACGTGGCTCAGTCCGTCGCCTATCATCGAATAGCGCCTGAGTACAAGCGAAACACCAAGCACCGCCGCGCAAAGTGAAACAAGTCCGCCGACGGCAAGCGCCCGCAGTACGACACCGCGTATCATCGGGTCGGAGAATATATCCGTAAAGCTCACTGTACCTTTCTCCTTTCTCCGCTGTGATGATGGTGGTCGTCCGCGCAGAGGTATTTTTTGCCTATCTCGGAATCGAGGTAGCCGTTAACGTCACCGAAAAACGCCGCACCGCCTCCGCCGAGGTGCAGTATCTTGCTTGCGCTGTGGCAGGCGCGCTCGGGCGCGTGGGAAACGGAGATAACGGTAAGTCCTTCTTTTTTGTTTTTTTCTTCTATTATGGAGTAAAGCTCCGCTGAAACGAGGGGGTCAAGTCCCGTTACCGGCTCGTCGAGGACAAGCAGCTTTTTTGCGGCACAGAATGCGCGCGCAAGCAGTACTCTTTGCTGCTGTCCGCCCGAAAGAGCGGCAAAGCTTTTGTTTTTTATGGCGGTAATACCGAGAAGCTCCATATTTTTTTCTGCCTCGCGGCGGTTTTCCGTCTTGATAAAGCCCATCGAGCGCTCAAGTGTGCCGGAAAGAACGATCTCGTAAACAGAAGCGGGAAAATCCTTCTGCGCCGCGCTCTGCTGGGGCAGGTAGCCTATCTCGCTGCGTTTGACTCCGTCGTAGATTATCTCGCCGCCCATAGGCTTTATAAGACCCATAAGCGACTTTACAAGCGTGCTTTTTCCGCTTCCGTTCTCGCCCAAGATGCAAAGGCAATCGCCCTCGTCTGCATATATATTAAGCTCAGACACTACAGCTTGCTTTTCGTAGGAAAGCGTCAGATCCCTTACGGTCAGTATTCTTTTCACTTCATCGCCTCCGTCAGCGCTTCAAGATTTTTTTCCATAAGGGAGATATACGTTTCCCCCCGTTTGAATTCCTCCTGCGTCAGGCTGTGGCAGGAATGGAGCGTAAGCACCTTTGTGCCTGTCTGGCCTGCAAGCCAATCTGCAACCGTGCTTGCGGAAAATTCGATCGTCAGCACGGCGTTAAGCTTGTTTTCGCGTATAACATTCGCAAGGGAGGAGAGCACGGTAAGACTCGGCTCGCTTTGTGTGGAGCATCCGTCAAACGCGGAAAAATGCTCGATCCCGTAGTGCTCGCACAGATAGCGGAATGGGAACTTTTCCGCAAACACTATCATTCTGTTTTTCGCATTTGCGGCGGCGGCTTCGAATCTTTTGTCAAGCTCTGTGAGCTTATTTACGTATTCTGAGCAGTTTTCGCCGTAAAGTGCGCCGTTTTCGGGATCTATCGTAATCAGAGCTTCCTTTATTGCCTCGGTTATGAGCACGGCATTTTTCGGACTTGTCCAAACGTGCGGATCCATACCATCCGCGCTGCTGTGTTCTTCGTGGCCGGCGTTCTCGCACGATCCGGCAAGCGGGGAAACGGCATCAAGCATACACACGGTCTGTATATCCGTACCCTCAAGAGCGGAAAGCACCCAGCCGTCTATATCTCCGCCGACGTAGATAACAAGGTCGGCGCGCCGTAATTTCGCCATATCTGCAACCGTAGCTTCATAGGAATGCGCTTCCTTGCCGGGGGGAACGAGCAAGGTGACGTTTGAGGCATCTCCTGCGACGTTACGTGCAATATCGTACTGCGGAAAAATGGTGCATACGATGTTAAGTCCGTCGTTTTCCGCACCTTTTTCGCACGAAACGGCAGAAAAAAGGCAAAAAACGCACATAATAAGTATTAATAGCTTAGTCTTCATTTTGCCTCCTTTGCCGTGCAGGCGGCGCAGCGTCCGTACAGTACCGTCTTTGCATTATCAAGGTCAAAGCCGTGGTGTGTGCCGATATGCTCGATAAGCTCCTGCCCGTGCTCGCATCTCATATGCTCCACACATCCGCAAACACGGCACTTCAGGTGGAAGGCGCAATCGCAGCCGTCCCTCTTGGCGGCACGGTAAACGTAGCTTCCGTCATCCCCGCGGAAACGCAAAAGGACCCCCTCGCCGCACAGCGCGGCAAGGCGGCGGTAAACGGTGCTGACGGGAACTCCGTCAAGCCTTTTCGTTATTTCTTCCGTTGTTAAAGTAATATCGCCGCCTTCAAAAAGCGAAAGCACCTCGCGGCGGCTTTTGGTATTATAATTCATTTCGCCCCTCAATTTGAGAACTGTTCTCATATTGTAACAGCAAAGCGCGGGTTTGTCAATAATTATATATATTTCATTTACAAAACAAAACAGATGTGATAAAATAAAATCGAATATATTGATCAAAGAGGTAACGATGAACCTTTACGAAAGACTTAAAAACGACGAAAGCATCAGGACGTACATCACCCGTGCGGATGAAGCCTTAAAGGTGCTTGGGTATACGGAACATAGCTTTGCGCACGTTACCCGTGTTGCCGAAACGGCAAATTATATTTTAAAGACTATGGGATATTCCGAAAAGGAGTGCGAGCTTGCTCTTGCGGCAGGCTACCTGCACGATATCGGAAACCTTGTTAACCGTGCGGACCACAGCCAGAGCGGAGCCGTTATGGCATTTCGTATTCTTGACCGATACGGCATCCCCGCTGAGGATATTGCCACCATCGTGTGCGCGATAGGAAACCACGATGAAGGCACGGGCGTGCCTGTGAACGCCGTTGCCGCGGCTCTTATCCTTGCGGATAAATCGGACGTGCGCCGCAGCCGTGTGCGCAATATCGATCCGGCATCATTTGACATCCACGACCGTGTAAATTATTCCGTAAAGGAATCGGAATTAAAGATAAACCGCGACCGCACGATAATAAAATTAAAGCTGTTTATCGACACACAAAAAGGCTCGATAATGGATTATTTTGAAATATTCCTTGAAAGAATGATACTCTGCCGCAAGGCGGCGGAAACGCTGGGATTGGAATTTAAATTGATAATTAACGAGCAACAATTAATATAGTAGGGGCGTGCACTGCACGTCCGCAAAGAAAAACGGACGACCGATGGTCGCCCCTACAATAAACACAACAACTGTAGGGCGGGGTACAGCGGGCCCTTGCGGCGCGCGAAAAGGCTTGCTTCCGCCGCAAAAAAAGAGGTAAACAAAAATGGCAGAAAAAGAAAACATAGGATATAATTGCGACACCTGCGAATACTACGTATACGATGAGGATTGGGAGGAATACGTCTGCGCCATGCGCCTCGATGAGGACGAAATGGCACGTTATCTCAATTCCAAATCGCAAAAATGCATCTATTACAAGTTTTACGACGAATACAAAACGGTACAGAAGCAGAATTAGATCCGCAATTATCAAAAAAAGCCTTCTCTCACAAGAGAAGGCTTTTTTATTATTCCGCCACGAAGATGTAAGGATAAATATCCTGCCCTGCAGGGATGAAATACACCTCCGCATCGGGGCGCTTTGCGTTTATTCTTTCGGTAAGAGCGTTCTGCTCGTTTTCGTTTGCATCCTTACCGCAGAATACGGTAAGCATATATCTGTTTTCAAGCATCATTTCCGCAAGTATCTCTGCCGCCTTCAGGCGCTCTTTTGCGGAAACAACGACTTCCTTTTCAATAATTCCGATGGTGTCGCCGTTTTTGATGTGCACGCCGTTTAAGTCGGCATCGCGTATGGAGGGGGAGACGTATCCGGAGATGACCGCCTTCATTGCCTCGCGCATTCCGTTTTCGATATCTTCGGCGTTTTCGCTTGAAAGATCGGCAGTGGAAAGAGCAACGTAGCCCATTCCGATGTTCTTGGAGGGGATAACGTGTACTTTTGCATCCTTGTAAAGCTCAGCCGCTTGGCTTGCCGCCATCAGCACGTTGCCGTTATTCGGGAAAACGAAGATATGCTCGGCATAAATGCGGGCAAAAGCATCGAGGAACTCGTTTGTGGAGGGGTTATGCGTCTGTCCTCCGTAGATTATCTCATCTGCGCCCAGCTCGCGGTAAAGTGCTTCAACGCCCTCTCCGTTGCAAACTGCAACAACGGCATTCTGCTTTTTCACCTTGGGTACGGGTGCCTCTGCGGGTCCTTCTTGCTTTTCGCCGTTTTCAAGGCTTGTGTGCTGTACGGACATATTCTCTATCTTTACGGAAAGAAATTCGCCGTATCTTCTGCAATGCTCCAGCACCTTTTCGGGAGTAAGTGTGTGTACGTGCAGCTTAATTATGGTTTCCGTCTTGAAAGCAACGATGGAATCGCCTATAGAGGCAAGGAATACCTTGAGTGCTTCAACGTCGAATCTGTCGGGGTTGCATTTTTTGTTCTGGAGCTGCAGGAGCGCCTCGGTGCAGTAGCCGTAGGTCATTTCGCTGTCGGCATTGAAGGAGGTGTTAAGGAATGAGGCGGTTTTTTCCGCAGGTGTATCTCCTCCGTCTATCTCCTCGCCGTTCAGAACACGGTTAAAGCCGTCGATGATGTAGAAAAGTCCTGCTCCGCCGCTGTCAACGACGCCTGCCTCCTTTAATGTGGAAAGCAGCTCGGGCGTGCGCTCAAGCGAATCGTGCATTTCCTTTGCAAGGTCTGCAAAATAGGTGCGGATGGTGCTCTTATCGGTAATGCGGCCGTTGGCAAACTCAACTGCCTCACGCGCGACCGTAAGTATAGTTCCCTCGGTCGGTGTCATGACTGAGCCGTATGCCTGTGCCACACCTTTCTCAAGAGCATTGCCCATAGCTCGCGGGTCTGCCTTTTCCACACCCTCAAGTCCCTTGGAGGTGCCGGCAAAGAACTGCGAAAGGATAACGCCGCTGTTGCCTCTTGCTCCGAGGAGCATTCCGTGGCTCAGAACTTTCATAACCTCGGCAATGTCGTCCGTTTCCAGCGTTTCGAGCGCGGCTATACCGCTTTCGATCGTCATACGCATATTGTCGCCCGTGTCTCCGTCCGGAACGGGGAACACGTTAAGATCATTTACCTTTTTAGCGTTGCGCCTGAGCAGTGCGGCACCGCCGGCAGCCATTTTGGAAAGCAGAATACCGCCAAGATACTTCAGGCTCTCGGTCTTCTTCTTTTTGGTGGTCTTCTCACCCTTGAGCATATACGTTTCTCCTTATCTTTCCTTACCCGCAAAGAACAAAGCGAGCGTACCGGGGCCTGAGTGAGCGCCTATAACGGGGCCGACGTCGGTAATTATCTCGGTCTTAACGCCGTGCTTTGCTTCTATCATAGAGGCAAGCAGCTTTGCATCTTCAATACAGTCGCCGTGGCTGATGTAAATTCTGCCATTGTCAGGGGTAAGGGCAAGCTCGCTGTACTTGTTTGCCATCGTGGCAATGGCGGCTTTTCTGCCGCGCACCTTGAGTACGTTAACAAGGTGGCCGTCATCATCAACGTGCATAACGGGCTTGATGCCGATAGTGTTGCCGAAAAATGCCGCAGCTGCGCTTATTCTTCCGCCGCGCTTGAGGTATACAAGGTCATCGACCGTGAACCAATGGCAGTTTCCTTTTATAAGACTGCGTGCGTAAGCGGCGCATTCCTCAAGGGATGCGCCCTCTTCCTTTTTGTCAAGAACGGCGCGTATCATAATACCCACGCCCGCAGAGGCAGAAAGCGTGTCGATAATTTCGATTTTACATTCGGGATGCTTTTCGCATACCTCGTCGGCTGCGATACGGGCGCTGTTGCAGGTGGTGGAAAGACCGGAGGAAAAACCAAGGTAAAGAACGTCCTTGCCCTCAGCCGCAATAGCTTCGAAAGCCTCGCGGAATGCTTCGCTGTTTACGGCAGCGGTCTTTGCAACGCCTCCTTCGCGCATCTTTTGATAAAAAACGCTGATAGGCATATCGTGGTTGCCGTATTCTTTGTCCTCTCCGTCAAAGCGGAAGGTAAGGGATCTGAACTGAACGCCCCAGCTATTAAGTATCTCGGGGCTTATGTCGCAGGCTGAATCGGCAAATATAACAAAGTCTTTCATATTATCTCCTTGATGCCTTTCGGCTATAGGATATTGTTCCCATATCATTATGGGTATAGTATACTACGGAAATGTTCACTTGTCAACATTTATGGGGAATATTG
This sequence comes from Eubacteriales bacterium, assembly GCA_045541735.1. GTDB lineage: Bacteria > Bacillota > Clostridia > Oscillospirales > CAG-272 > RUG12395. The sequence goes on along the minus strand of JAZQJQ010000090.1, from coordinate 6,817 downwards.
GAGATTTTGGTGTGCGGGACGTTGAGGCGCCGTCCCCTGCGAAATGTTGGTGTAGGGGCGGCTGTCGGTCGTCCGCGCTACGCCTCTATCTCTCGCTTCAGTCTGTCTATATCCTCTCCGTCGGGGATACGGGTGCTGTAGCGCATATCGCAATACATGTTCATGACCTCGCCCTCGGCGCCGTCCGCATCTATTCTATTGCGTATAACGGCGGGAGTTTCGCTTGCGAGTATGCGCTCGCCGTTTTTGATGCGTTTTGTGACCACCGCGCGGTAGAGATAGCCGAGACGCTGTTTTTCGTTTCGGAGGTTTTTCCACTTGGGCGGTCTTTTTTTTCTGTTTTCGTTTTTTTCTCTGCCGAAATTGAAAACGACAGAGCTTCTGCCTCCAAGCTCGGAATTACTGCCAAATCCCCATTTTTCCAGTGCGGCAAAAAGCTTTGCCCCGTACTTTGCGTACATCTTTCTTGCTATAGCGCTTACCCTTTCGCGCCATTTGCTTCGCCAAATATAGCTGAAAAGCTTATATGATATAACGGCAAAAACGCAGGCAAGTGCAAGAAAAACGGGAAAAAGTATACGGTGGCGCATATAAATGCCCGCATACCAATAGAATATCGCGGCATCCGCGGTACAGAGAGCAAGGATCGCAGTGCCCCAATATGTAAGCAGGAAGGCTTTTAGCTTTTCTTTCATTGTGCGCCTCCCGTACCGTTTGTAATATCAAGCACGGTTATATTGTATCCCGCGCTTTTGAATTCGGCAACAGTGCTTGCGGTCTGGTCGCTTATATATGTACAGATAAAGTAAAAATCAACGTTTCTGGGAGAAACGGGCAGTGCCGAGCGCACAAGCGCATCAAAGGAATAGGTGCGCTGAGAGTAGTAGGACATCTCGGCAAAGCATTCAAGTATCTCTTTTGTTTGTGCCGCGCCGCTTCCGCAGGGTACTACCGTGCTTTGGTTATCCTTTGTGGGAGTGTTTGCGGCAAAGCCTACGCGGCCGCCGTTTTTTACCGTTTCGCAGAAAAGATAGCACGCGGCGTTGAGCGCGCTTTCGTAAACTTCCTTGCTTTCCTCGGGGGAGAAGCCGTTTTCGCTGTACGAGGCACAGTCAAGGAGTATCATAGTGTCGTAATTGCGCGAGCTTTCGTATTCGTTTGTCATCAGCGTGCGCATGCCGTTTGAAAATGCGTGAGCGCTCGCCTTGAAGTTGATGCTTCTGATCGGATCCCCTGCACGGTATTCCCGTATGCCTGCATAGCAGAAGGGGTCCTCGGGTATTCTGCGGTGGGATATCATCTCGCCTGCGCGGTAGATATCGGAATCCATATCAAAGCGTAATTTCGAGCAATCGGGGTAAACGTAGATGCGCGCACTGCACTCAAGCTCGTAAAACGTTTTGCGGTAAACTACTTCCGCGTTTTCAATGCGGTAGTAGCCGCGCTTGTCGGAGCGTACGGTGTGTACCTTTTTTACGGTAGATCTGGGAAGCAGGTGGAAAACGCTCGTCTTTTTGCTGTATGAGGAGCAGTATACTCCGTCTACCGTGAGTCCCTCCGGCATAAAAAACTCGTATCTTACGAAAAAGAGGGGAATGAGAGTCGGGTTCGTTACCGTTTCGGTAAGATGAAACTCTTCGCCCGCAAATGCTCCGTCGCTTGAAAATGCGCGGTCATAAAGGCAGAAGCCTATGTATTTGGTTTTAACGCTTACATACCATATGCGAAGCAATATTGCAATTCCGGCAATGATAAGCAGCGTGTATGCCCATGGGGTAGAAAACAGCCACGTGAGGAATGTTTTTATGTATTGCATAGAAATCCTGCCGCTTTGATCTTCTAAAATGTGCGGGCGGATATGGATCCGCCCCTGCAGGGGAAGTTATCTGCGTGAAAATTCTATCTGCTCGGACGGTACGGGAGTGCTTTCAAGGATCTTTTCTATAAAGGTCTTTGCTTTGTTCTTGTCGGTACCGAATGAGTTGCGGAATACTATTCTGTGGGATAGTACGGGGATCGCGGCATCCTTAACGTCATCGGGGATAACGTGGTCTCTGCCTCTTATTGCCGCAAAGCCGCGTGCGACCCACAAAAGATGTATAAGCGCACGCGGACTTGCGCCGAGCAGTATTTCCGCTCCCGCACGGGTGCTTTCGCAAATCGTGGTTGCGTAATCGAGAATATCGTCGCAAACGTAGATATCTTCAAGCTCGCGGGAGGCGGCAAGCACCTCGCCTGCCGTAACGGCGGTAAGCGCGGATGTATTATTGCCGCTCAGCTTGCGGCGCAATATCTCGATGTTTTCGCTGTGGGTGGGGTAACCCATATCGGTCTTGACAAGAAAACGGTCAAGCTGTGCTTCGGGTAATTCAAACGTACCCTTTGTTTCAAGCGGATTTTGCGTTGCAATTACCATAAAGGGAGAGGGGATGGTGTAGGTCTTTCCGTCAACGGATACCTGCCTTTCCTCCATACATTCAAGAAGTCCCGCCTGAGTTTTCGGCATTGCGCGGTTCACTTCGTCCGCAAGCAAAATTCCCGTGAACACGGGTCCGGGAATGAAGCGGAATTCCGAGAGCTTCATATCAAAGAAGTTAACGCCGATAAGGTCGGAGGGAAGCATATCGGGCACGCACTGCACTCTCTTAAAATCAAGTGAGAGGGAAGCGGCAAAGGTCTTTGCAAATACGGTCTTGCCCGTACCGGGTACGTCGTCAAGCAGCATATGTCCGCCGCAAAGCAGGGATATAACGGCAAGCTCGCATACGCGCTCCTTGCCTACGATGACCGAAGATAGATTATTCTTTAACGTCTCATAAACCTTTTGTACGTTTTCGTTCATTTTGATATCCTCAATAATTTTTTAGCATTCCCGCCCAGAACAAGGCGGTATTCTTCGTCGGTAAGTGAGAGGGCAAGCGTGCGCCTAAGCTCGTCTGCCGGGTGGTTGAACGGAAAGTCGGAGCCAAACATTACGCGTTCTGCGCCGTAGCGGCGCACAAGCTCATGCCCAAGCTCGGGCGTTATATACGCCGTGGAGGAGGAGCAGTCAACTATCAGATTATCATATTTGGATAGCCGCGTGCTCGCTTCGTCCCACACGCTCCAACCGCCGAAGTGGGCTCCTATCACGGTAAGGTCAGGGTTTGCGGAAAGAACCCTTTCCATTCTGTCGGGATTTGTGAAATCGTAGCGTTTATCGCCTGTGTGGAGCAGTATCGGCAGATGTGCCTCAGCTAAAAGACGGTATATCTTATCCATTCTCGCGTCATCGACCGCAACGCGGATAAAATCATTGTGTATCTTAACACCCAACAGACCCAGTGAGATAAGATGCTCTATCTCCTTCTCCGTATTTTCGGAATCGGGATGCAGAGTGCCGAAGCCTACAAAGTGCTCGGGGTATTTTTTTACCGTAGCGGCGATAAACTCGTTTATGCTTTCCACCTGATGCGGCACCGTCGCTGCCGACTGAACGAGCGACATATCAATGCCCGCTTTTCCGTTTATCTCTATTATCTCTTCCGCCGTGCCCGTGCAGGACGAGGTGTGGTCATAAAAAGCGCCTATTGCCGCGGCGGCTTTTGCCGCGATCGGCGTAGGGTAGATATGGCAGTGCGCGTCTATAACAAAATGTCCGTTTTTCATTGGTCCTCCAAAAAGCATGCAAGAAGAATAGCTGTAATTTGCACAATACGATAATTATACTACTTTATACGTGCAATGTCAATTTGTTTGGAAATACCGAATAGAACGTTCCTTGTAAATGAAGCAATAAATGGCAAAAGAAAGACAACAAATGCGGAATATTTGCATTGCCTTATACTTTCTGAATATTATATAATTGATATAACCACAACTAGTGAGAGGTGCTTATGAAACGGGAAAATTACGTTTCTCCACACATTGACATTGTTATCGTTGACTGCACGGTAAATACACTTGCCGAAAATTCAGGCACGGGCGAAGGCTCTCCCGTAATGCTCAGCTGGCTGATAGGCGAATAAGGAGGAGAGAAAATGAAAAAGTTTAACAGTATCATCTGCCTCGTTTTGTGCGTAATGATGTGTCTTTCCGTCTCTCCGTTCGGTATGGGCGTTTTGTCCGTCGGTTGCGCGCATACTTACGAAAACGTAACGGAAAACGGTGAGTTTGCGTACTACGGATGTGCAAAATGCGAAACCGTTGTTGATGCGAAACCCGTAGTCTTCTGGACTTCGATAGGCGGAAATGACAGCAATGACGGTCTGACCGACGACACCCCTGTCGACACTATCGTTGAGGCTTTCGATAGGCTTGCTGTGTTCGGTATGGGCGGTACGGTCGTGCTTTGCGGTCAGTGCTACACCCCCACATCCACACTTGCGGATGCGGGCGGTACGGTAACGGTAACCTCTTATTTCAACAATATCGATTACCGCGATACGAACACTGCGTGCATAATCAACACAAACTCCATATATTTTAACAGCGACGTTGTATTTGACAATATTGATTTTGTTGCGCCTCAAAATGCAAAAGCGTGGTATTTGCAGTATAACGACCTTACGGTGACCGATACTTGCGAGCTTTACCAAAATCTCGGCAGCTATACGGAGTCTAATCCTCCCAGACCCGGTGCGGGCACGGTATCGTACGTGGTTAACGTCACCACCGGATATAAGGATGATGAGACAGCGGTTGCCTCGGGCAAAACGAGAGAGGAGCAGACCATTATTCTTAACGGTGCTTCCTTCAATATACTTTCCGGAAATAAGGCAGGTTACACTGCTCTTATGAACTTCTGCCATAAAAAGGGTCCTGATTTTACACGCAATGACCAGCCAAAGGTAAGGACGAATATCTATATCGGAGAGGGCGCTTCCATCGGAGGTCTGGATCTGTTCCCCGTAAACAATCAAACCACAAAGGTCTACTTTACGGACGGTCTTCCCAAAATGATATACCGTCAGTATGCGGGCGGTGCGTTTGTGGCCTATACCTCAATAGAGAATTACGATCCCAAGACCACCTACGTATTTATGAATATGCAGGACGAGAACGCTCCCAAGCCTGAGGAGATGATCCACGTTATAGACGGTGATAAGTTCACAGCCCATACCGTGCAGAAGCGCGAGCTTCCGATCCCCCATCCCGCGCTCCGTGTTCCCTTCAGCATCAGTGCCGCTTGGGTAGACGACAAGTCTGCACCCGTTGTTGAGTTTGGCGTTCTTATGGCTCTTGAAGCAAATCAGAGCAAGATAGCTTATCAGTCGGAAAAAGGAAAAACGGGCGGTACCGTCGGAAAGTCCGTAGCTTACGACGGCAATAGCGAAAATAATTATTATTATGAGGGCGGAGAAGAGCCCGTTACGTTCTACGGCGTGCTGGAGTTTGAAAAGCAAGGTTACGAAGAAAAGACCTTTGCGGCAGTTCCTTACGGAGTTGTAAACAGCTCCGAAATAGGCGGAAAATACACGCTGATGGGCGGATCCGTAAGCTTTGAGTACGGCAAGGACGAGCTTTCCGAGTATCTTGACGCGCTTGACATTCTTACCCCCTATGACGGAAACAAGCTGAAGATAGCCTGCATAGGTGACAGTATCACCCAGGGCACGGGCGTTACCGATCAGGTAAACGACAGCTACCCCGGTCAGCTTCAGGACCTTCTCGGCGATAATTACGTTGTCGGCAACTTCGGCAAAGCAAGCTCGTACGTGCTTAAAGCTGACAGCAAGTTTAATACCCAATATACCGACAGACCTCAGCTTTCCTATAAGAACACCGCACAGTATGCAGACAGCCTTGCGTTTGAGCCCGACGTTGTTGTGATCATGCTCGGCACAAACGATATGCGCCATATGCTGAGCGACGCTGCAAAGGCTGAATTCAAGGAAACGCTTAAGGAGCTTGTAAAGAGCTACGAGGCGCTTCCCTCCGTTAAAAAGATATATCTCTGCAGTAATATCCACGTTTATTCCTCTGTTATGGCTTACCAGCTTTCAAGCGGAGAGATGAGCAGGCTTGTAGAGGAAACCGCCGAGATGGCAGGCTGTGAATATATCGACGTTAACGGTATCACCTATGATTTCATGAACGTCTATATGCATTACACGGGAGATAGGCTCCACCCCCGCAAGGAAGGTTATGCCGAGATGGCAAAGGTTATCGAGGCAGGCATCCGCGGCAAGGACGTTGACGTGACCGTTCCCGCAGTTTCCGACACGGGCGTTGTATACGTCAGCGACACGGGAGTGGCTAACGGCAAGGGAGCAACTCCCGAAACTGCAATAGACGATCTTGCAAAGGCTGCAGGACTTCTTCGTGAAAACGGCGGCACGATCGTTGTTTGCGGTCCTCTTACCATAGACCACAACACCTTTATGCCCAATACGAAAGAGCGCATCACCGTAACCTCCGTATATAACGGCATAGATTACGGCAAGACTGCCGCTGCCAAGATCAATATGGGGTATAACCTGTATCTCGGCGGAGACATAACGTTTGATAACGTTAATTTGCATACGGTAAGCAGCAGCCTTATATTCGTGTGCAATTACCATAACGTAACTATCGGTGAAGGCTTTAACAGCACTGTCGAAAGCTCCTCGGTTAAGTTCCCCGTATTCGTTGTTGGTATAAATGCCGGTAACGAGGGCGTGCCCGCCGGCGCAATAGACTTCGGCGGTGAATGCAATATCGTTATAAACGGCGGCGAATGGAATTATATCCGCGGAGGCAACCGACGTCAAAACTCCGGTTATCCCATCGGCAGGATCCTTGAGGGTGCGTCCGTTACCGTTACTGTAAACGGCGGAACGTTCCATAACGGCGGAAG
>JAZQJQ010000089.1:0-11076 GCA_045541735.1 Eubacteriales bacterium | reverse complement strand
CATGGCTACGATCCGACTTATTACGATTCCGGATAGTGTGACAACCATCGGCGAGTTTGCGTTCTATTCTTGTGGGCGATTGACGAGCATTGTTATTCCAGATGGAGTAACTACTATTGGCGATAAGGCGTTCTATTTATGTGGTAATTTGACGAGTATTTCTATTCCCCACAGTGTAACGACTATCGGCAATGGTGCGTTCTCTTCTTGCGTTTACTTGACGAGTATTTCTATTCCCAACAGTGTAACAACTATCGGCAATGGTGCGTTCTCTTCTTGCGTTAATTTGACGAGCATCAACATTCCGGATAGCATTACAACCATTTCTGCCAGCATGTTCTCTTACTGTGATAGCCTAACAAACATTACGATTCCGGATAGTGTGACAACCATCGGCAATTATGCGTTCTATGAATGTGAAGGATTGACAAGCATTATTATTCCGGACGGTGTCAACACTATCGGTAGTTATGCATTCTCTCACTGCTATAATCTGACAGGTATAACCGTTCCGGATAGCGTTACGCACATAGGCGAGGCTGCCTTTGAAAAATGCCTTGCGCTTAAAACCGTTTCGCTGTCAAGCTCTTTGATCTCGATCGGAAAAATGGCTTTTTTCGAGTGCTCTTCGCTAAGTGACGTTGCGTTGCCGGATGGCTTGACTGAAATCGGAACAAGTGCTTTTCGAAGCTGTACTGCTCTGAAGTCGATAGTAATTCCCGGCAGTTGCTTTAACACTCCCGGATCGGGCGGAGAATGCTTTTTTGAATCGGGAATCGAGCACGTTGAATTCAAGGCAGGCGTAAAGTATATCCCCGACGGAATGTTTTGGGCATCAAAGGTAAAAACGGTAATTTTGCCCGACGGGATCGCGGAGATAGGCAAGAGTGCTTTTTCCGGCTGTTTCGGTATAGCTGAAGTTAAACTCGGTAAGGGCCTTATTACAATAGGTGATTTTGCATTTGCCGGTGCATCCATTACAAGCATCACTATTCCCGAAACGGTGACAAACGTAACGGAAGCGGCTTTTGAGGGTTGCATAAAGCTTGAAAGGGTCATCTTCCTCGGCGATGCCCCCGAAGGCTATGAAGCCTCGCTTGAGCCTGCCGCGGGAAAGAACCTGAATTACACCGTTTATTATTCGGATACCTCAAAAGGTTTTGCATTTCCCGTGTGGGGCTCGTTCAAAGCACAGCTTATAGACGGCAGTTCCGGTATTTCTGTATTCTCGGATTTTGAATATTATGAAAACGAAGAAAACGGCATTACCGTATATTCGTATTTCGGTAACGCAATAAAAGTCACCGTTCCCGAGAGCATATCTGGAAAGGCCGTTACACGCATAGGCAGGTATGCGTTTTACGGCAACAGCACTCTTGAAGAGGTAACTCTTCCCGATACGGTAACTGTTATCGAAAAAGCGGCGTTCAGCAACGCATCCAAGTTGAACAGCATCTTCTTTTCAAAGAGTCTTACCAAGATATGCGAAGCGGCATTCTATAATTGCGATAAGCTTGTTTCCGTAACGCTTCCGGATAAGCTTACGGAAATAGGTGCCGGTGCGTTTTCAAATTCCTCCAAGCTTCGTATGGTAACGATTCCCGAGAGTACCCGCGTTATAGGCGAGGGGGCGTTCAGCTACACAAGTTTGACTTACGTTGCATTCGGCGAGGGGTTGGAGCGTATTGAGGGCAGCGCGTTCTCAAATTGCAAGCTTACTACTATCGTTCTGCCCGATTCGCTTAGGTATATCGGCAGATCAGCTTTTGCCGAAAACCCCGAACTTGTGACCGTAAAGCTTAACGAGGGGCTTGAAGAGATAGGATATATGGCTTTTGACGGCGACTTCAAGCTTACGGAAATAATCGTACCGAAATCCGTAACTTCGGTAATGGATATTGCTTTCAACCGTTGTTCTGGCTTGAAGAAAGTATATTTTTTGGGAGATGCTCCCTTGGTATTTGTCGGCACGGAAAAGGCAAAGCGCACAAGCTTTACCGTGTATTACACAGCGGAAGCAAAGGGCTTTACCTCGCCCGAGTGGTGCGGTTATGAGGCAAGAGTCTTCGATGCCGCGGATCTGTACCCTAAGTATCCGGAGGAGCTGAAGGAGCCGTTCCTTTCGGTTATAAAGGGCGAGAAGTCCTTTTATCACGGAAGCAGGAATCATATTACGGATATCGCAAATCTGCATGAAACCGTTCTTGATATCGCCATAGTTGACCTTGACGGCGACGGCGCGGATGAAGTTGTAGCGCATCTCGTAAACAGCCTTATGGTGTTCCGTGATACAGCAGACGGCGTTGTCGGCTTTAATTTCCGCCCTCAGTCAATGTATGCGGTCAACAAGGACGGAACGTTTTATTGGAACGCTGACGCGGGACGTGTTTACGGTTGCTCGTCGCTCACATTTACGGAATTCGCTTACAAGACGACTGAGCATTACCGCATTGAGCGCGGTGAAGACGGCGCTGTTTCCTACTACGTTGACGGAAAAACGGCAACGGAGGCAGAGTATGATTCCGCTGTGGCAAAAATAACGGAAGACAGCGTAAAATGGCTTGACGTGCCGAAGGTCAGGTGATTTGAGACGTAAAAATGATAATGGCATTTTTTGTAACTTTTTCGTTTAATTATTGACTTGGAAAACAATGTGTGATATACTAACTGACAGTATTTTGTGCAAGGGAGGCTGATGGACTTACGTTCGTCGGCCTTTTGCGCTTATTTGGAGTGCCTTATGAGCAAAATAGACTCTACCGTACTGAAGGAGACAAAGTATATAGCGGCGTGGACGCTTGTTTTCAGCGTGCTTGTGCAGGCTGTTTATCTTGTTATTGCAAAATGGGACTATACCGTACTGCTTGGAAATCTGCTGGGTGCTTTTATTTCCGTCGGCAATTTCTTTTTGCTTGGTCTTACGGTGCAAAAGGCGGTAACCAAAGAAGAAAAAGACGCAAAAACGCTGATGAAGCTTTCACAGACCTATCGCAATCTCGGGATAATCGTGCTTGTGGCATTGGGTATAATCCTTGATTGCTTTAATACGGTAACGGTAATAATACCGGTGTTTTTCCCTCGCCTTGCGATAGCAATACGTCCGATCTTTGATAAAAAAACGGACAATTGACAGGAGGTGCTGTTTTAAATTATGAAAACGAAGAGCCGTCTTTTTAAGGCGGCGGACATTCTTTATATTTGCATGATGGTCGTGCCGCTTTTGTGCGGAATACTATTGAAGGTACTGACTACCCCGCAGTCGGAGGGCATCTCCATCGGCGGCGCGCGGATATATTTTACCATCCCGATGCCGATACAAGATCTTCCGGTAACGGAATCGCAGGTAAACTCCCTTATCGTGCTTATAATGCTGTGGGGACTATGCCTCTTTCTTACCCACGGTCTGAAAACTCGCGATATAAGTATCAGACAGCATGTTGCGGAATGGATAGTGGAAAAGGTGGACGGACTTGTCAGGGAGAGTATGGGCGAGTATTTTATGCCGTTTTCGGCATTTATTGCTTCGATACTTGCGCTTTCCGGCTTTTCAAGCCTGATTACGCTCGTCGGACTTTATCCACCCACTTCGGATATCAACATCGTAGGCGGTTGGGCGGTACTTGTGTTCGTGCTTATCACCTATTACAAGATGAAGTGCGGACCCTTGCAGTATGTCAAGAGCTTCGGAGATCCGGTTCCTTTCCTTGCACCGCTTAATATTATAAGCGAGGTAGCAACACCGCTGTCGATGGCATTCCGCCATTATGGAAACGTGCTTTCGGGTTCGGTAATATCCGTGCTTATAGCGACGGCATTGCAAGGACTTTCCCGCATCGTGCTTGGATGGCTGCCCGGATTTTTAGGAGATGTCCCGTTCTTACAGCTTGGTCTTCCGGCTATACTGTCAATTTATTTTGACGTATTCAGCGGACTGTTGCAAGCGTATATTTTTGCTATGCTTACAATGATGTACGTTTCCGGAGGTTTTCCTATGGAGCTGTATTTTGAAAGAAAAAAGAAAAAAGCCGAACTTTCGGCTAAGAATTAAAAATAAAGAATTATTCGGAGGAATTTGAAAATGTTGGAACTTGCTATCGGTATTATTCTCGGCGGATGTGCTCTCGGCGCAGGCTGTGCTATGATCGCTGGTATCGGCCCCGGTATCGGAGAAGGAAACGCTGTTGCTAAGGCTTGTGAGGCTATCGGCCGTCAGCCTGAATGCAAGGGTGCCGTGACCAGCACCATGCTCATGGGTTGTGCTATTGCCGAGACAACCGGACTTTACGCACTTGTTATTGCAATTCTTCTTATCTTTGTTGCGCCCAACACCCTCGTTAAGATCCTTCTCAGATCTATCGGCTGATAAAAGAGGGAAGTTATGCAGACATTAGACGTCATTTCTGCTAATCTGTGGCAGATATTGATATCGCTCGGCAATCTCTGCCTGCTTTTCTGGCTTATCAAAAAGTTCCTTTATAAGCCTGTAAAGAGCATTCTTGCAAAAAGACAGAGCGAGCTCGAAGAGCATTACGCTGCCGCTGAAAATGCGGAAGCGGAGGCAAGATCAAGCCGTGAATCCTGGGAAGAAAAGCTTGCGGGTGCGGATGCAGAAGCGGATGCTATACTGAAAAAAGCTACCGAGAATGCCACCTATCGCGGTGAGCAGATCGTTGCGGATGCGAAAGAGCAGGCGGACAGCATCGTGCGCATTGCAAAGACCGAGGCAGAACTTGAACGCAGGAAGGCTTCCGAGGGTATCAAGCGCGAAATAGTCGATCTCAGCGGTGCATTGACCGAAAAGCTGCTTGAACGCGAGATAAAGACCGAGGATCACAGAAAGCTTATAGACTCCTTTATTGAGGATATCGGTGATGGCAATGACTGATATCAGCAGAGAGTACGGAGCCGCTATATTCGCGCTTGCGTGTGAAAACGGCACGAAAAAAGAGTATTACGATGCACTTGCGTTTGTGAAAACGCAATTTGAGGAAAATGCGGATTATTTGGAGCTGCTTGCCTCCCCTGCAATACCTCAAAGGGAGAGAATGGCATCCCTTGGCGAAGTGTTCGGCGGCAAAGTTCCCGAGCACGTGCTTTCTTTTGTGCAGCTGATGTGCGAGAAGGGCAGAATAGCATATTTTGCAGAATCGGCAGATGTGTTTTTTGAGCTTTACGATGCCTCGGAGCGCATATATAACGCAAAGATAACAAGTGCCGTGGAGCTCACGGACGATGAAAAAACCAAGCTTATCCGCAAGCTGGAGACCGTTTACGGCGGAAGCGTTGCGGGTGAATATTTTGTTGATGCCGCGATTATCGGCGGTATTGTCGTTGAGGTCGACGGCAACATTATGGACGGAAGCCTGCGTACACGCTTGCAGGACGTAAAGGAAGTGATGAGCTTATGAACACAAGGCCCGAAGAGATAAGTAACGTAATTAAGCAGCAGATAAAGAACTATAATGCCAAGATAGAAATGAAGGAAACGGGTACAGTCATCCTTGTGGGTGACGGAATTGCCCGCGTTTACGGCCTTCGCGACTGTATGGCAAGCGAGCTTCTGGAGTTCGAGGACGGAAGCTTCGGTATGGCGCAGAATCTGGAAGCGGAGACTGTCTCCGTTGCGTTGCTTTCAAATAAGAATAATATAAGAGAAGGCTCTGCCGTAAAAAGAACGGGAAGAGTGCTTTCCGTGCCCGTAGGCGAGGCTATGCTCGGCAGAGTCGTTAACGCGCTCGGCGAGCCTATTGACGGCAAGGGTCCGATAGCGGCTGACGCTGCCCGTCCCATTGAGAGCGAGGCACCCGGCATAATTAAAAGAAAGAGCGTTTCCGTGCCGCTTCAGACCGGTATCAAGGCGATAGACAGTATGATACCGATCGGCAGAGGACAGCGCGAGCTTATTATCGGCGACCGTCAAACCGGTAAGACCGAGATAGCTATAGACACTATAATAAACCAGAAGAATACGGGCGTTATCTGTATCTACGTTGCAATAGGTCAGAAGAACAGCTCAGTCGTTCAGCTTGCAAATGAGCTGACCCGTTCGGGTGCTATGGAATATACGGTCATCGTATCTGCTTCTGCGTCCGAGTCTGCGCCCTTGCAGTACGTTGCGCCCTACAGCGGTTGCGCGATGGCAGAGTATTTCATGGAGCAGGGAAAGGACGTTCTCATAATATACGACGACCTTTCCAAGCACGCGGTCGCATACCGTGCACTCTCTCTGCTTATCCGCCGTCCTCCGGGCAGAGAGGCGTATCCCGGAGACGTATTCTACCTCCACTCCCGTCTTCTTGAGCGCGCCGCTTGCGTTGCTCCCGAATACGGCGGAGGCTCGATTACCGCACTGCCGATAATCGAAACCCAGGCAGGTGACGTTTCCGCTTATATTCCTACAAACGTAATTTCCATTACCGACGGACAGATATTCCTGGAGACAGAGTTGTTCCACTCAGGCGTTATGCCGGCGATCAATCCCGGAATATCCGTCAGCCGAGTAGGCGGTTCTGCTCAGCTCAAGGCGATGAAGAAGGTATCGGGTGAACTGAAGCTTCTTTATTCGCAATACCGCGAGCTGCAGGCCTTCGCACAGTTCGGAAGTGATCTTGACTCTGATACCAAGGCGCGTCTTGCCCTCGGTGAAAGAATAGTTGAGGTACTGAAGCAGGGAAGAAATTCCCCCATTCGCGTGGGCTGTCAGGTTGCTATAGTTTATGCGGTCATAAACGGCTATCTCAATGATATTGCCGTAAAAGACGTTAAGGAGTACGAACGCTCGCTATACGAGTTGCTTGAAAACAAATATTCAGACTTCCTTTGCCGAGTTGAAGGCGGAAGCTGGGATGATGCCGATATAGAAGAGCTTAGGAAAGCACTTGCCGAGTTGAAGAGGTGAGATGATGGGAGCTGATATTAAACAGCTGAGAATACGCATAAAAAGCGTGGATTCCACTCTGCACCTGACGAAGGCGATGGAGCTTGTTGCTTCCTCAAAGATACGCAAGGCAACAGATTCTATGAATAAGGGAAAGCAGTACAGTGCCTCGCTCGAAGAGTGTGCCGCACAGCTTGCTGCCTTTGAGGAATGCAAAAAAAGTCCGTATATGGCAGTGCGTGACGGCGGCAGAACAAGGCTTGCCGTTATCGCCGGCGACCGCGGTCTTGCGGGCGGATATAATGCAAATATCTTCCGTCTTATGCGCGATTATCCCGATGCAGAGGTAATTCCGATAGGCAAGCGTGCGTGCGAGCGCTTCGGAGCATCTGTGTTAAAGGCAGAGGGCTTTTCCTATGCCGATGCAAAGCAGATTGCCGATAAGATATGCGCTGATTTTGCATCAGGCGAATTTGACCGTTTCGGAATCGTTTGTACCGAGTATTGCTCGCTTATCTCGCAGGAGGCATGCGTCAGATGGCTTCTGCCCCTTGCTCCGGGTAGCGAAAAATCGTCTGTGTGCGCTGTTTTTGAGCCAGACGAGGTAACGGTGCTGAACGCCCTTATCCCCGAGTATGTGGCGGGAATGCTTGTCAGTGCGGTAAAGGAAAGCTTTGCCTGCGAGGTAGCGGCTCGCCGTGTAGCAATGGACAGCGCGGGAAAGAACGCGCGCGAAATGATAGACCGCCTCGGTCTTGAATACAACCGTGCACGTCAGGGCGCGATCACTCAAGAGATCACCGAGATAGTTGCCGGTAGCGGCTTGAATTAAGGAGATACAAAATGTCAGAAATAGCAAGAGGCAGCGTTTCTCAGGTCATGGGACCTGTTGTTGACGTTTCTTTTGAGGAGGGTTATCTGCCCTCTATACACAATGCGCTGACTATGCAAAACGGTGATAAAACTCTCACCGTTGAGGTTGCTCAGCACATAGGAGACAATATCGTAAGATGTATTGCAATGTCATCGACCGACGGTCTGCAAAGAGGTTGTAAGGTTACCGATACGGGCCACACCATCAGTGTTCCCGTCGGCAGAAAGACACTTGGCAGAATATTCAACGTTCTCGGTGATGCTGTGGACGAGATCCCGTTTGATGATGAGGGAGTTGAGCGCTGGAATATCCACCGTACTCCACCCTCCTACAGCGAGCTTTCTACCGCTACCGAGATGCTTGAAACGGGTATTAAGGTAATCGATCTTATCTGCCCCTTTGCAAAGGGCGGTAAGATAGGGCTTTTCGGCGGTGCAGGTGTTGGTAAGACCGTTCTTATAATGGAGCTTATTAATAACATCGCAAAGCAGCACGGCGGTCTTTCTGTTTTTACCGGTGTAGGTGAGCGAACCCGTGAGGGTAATGACCTTTATAACGAAATGAAGGAGTCGGGAGTTCTTTCCAACACCACGCTTGTGTACGGTCAGATGAACGAACCGCCCGGAGCAAGAATGAGAGTTGCGCTCTCAGGTCTTACTATGGCAGAGTATTTCCGCGATGAGGAGCGCCAGGACGTGCTTCTGTTCATAGATAACATCTTCCGCTTTACTCAGGCGGGAAGCGAGGTCTCGGCACTTCTCGGACGTATGCCCAGTGCGGTCGGCTATCAGCCTACACTTGCAACCGAGATGGGCGACCTTCAGGAGCGTATCACTTCCACAAAGAAGGGCTCTATTACCTCTATTCAGGCGGTTTACGTGCCTGCGGACGACCTTACGGACCCGGCACCCGCAACCACTTTTGCGCACCTTGATGCTACAACGGTGCTCTCCAGAGGTATTGCTTCTCAGGGTATCTACCCCGCGGTCGATCCCCTTGAATCCACAAGCCGTATCCTTTCCCCCGAGATCCTTGGCAAGGAGCACTATTTTGTCGCGCGTGAGGTACAGCGCATACTGCAGAGATACAATGAGCTTATGGACATCATAGCGATCATGGGTATGGATGAGCTTTCGGATGAGGATAAGCTGCTCGTTCAGCGCGCAAGAAAGATACAGCGCTTCCTTTCCCAGCCCTTTGACGTTTCCGAAAAGTTTACCGGTTTTGCAGGAAAGTACGTTCCTCTTTCCGAGACTATCCGTGGATTTAAAGAAATAATCGAAGGTAAGCATGACGACCTGCCCGAGTCTGCCTTCCTCTTTGTTGGTACCATCGACGAGGCTGTAGAAAAGGCAAATAAGGTGGCGCAATGAAGAGCTTTCCATTAAAGATATCATCTCCCGAGGGAGACGTGTTTTCGGGAGACGTTGTGTGCGTCAGTGTCAGAGGTGCGGAGGGCGAGCTTGCCGTTATGGCGGGACATATCCCGTTCGTTTCCCCGATAAGACCCTGCGAGTGCAGGATAACCTTTGAGGATGAAACTGTAAGTACCGGACGCCTTGACGGAGGTATCCTCACGGTATCTTCCGATAAGACCGTAATATTGACAGGCAGTTTTTCTTGGAATTAACGGAACTGGGAGTGTAAAAACTTGTTTTTTTACACTCCCGTTTTTGTATTGTTGACATTTTCAGATCGGCAAACTACAATAAAAGAGAAGATACTTTGTGAGGTCGGTTATGAAAAAGATTATTTCTCCGCTTAATATTATTCTTTCTTTGCTGCTTGCGCTTTGCGCGAATTGCTTTCTTGCGGTAAGTACGCATCTGTGGCTGCTTTATATTTTGGTGCCGGTTTTTATTGCGATCAATATTTTTCCCGCACCGCGAAAGAAAGTTGTACCGGGCTTTCGTATGCGTCTGTGCGGACACGGGCTCTATATGCTGTGCGCATTCCTGCCCGCCGCGTGCGTGTCCGTGGTTTATCACACTGCATTGTTTTTGATCGGCATAGGAGGTTCTCTGTGGCACGTTTTATGGAGTGCTCTCGTATGTATAGGCGTGCTTGCTCTTGCGTTCTGGAACGGAATTTTAAGCGTGTATTGTACCTCCGTGCGTATGGGCCTCCGTCTCCGCTTGCTTGGTGCGGTTTTCGGTATGGTTCCCGTGCTCAACATAATATACCTCACTAAGATCTGCAACACCGTAGCGATCGAATTGGAGCTTGAAAAGGAGTGCGTAGCAAGAGACTATAAAAGAGCTCATCTTGGTGTATGCGATACAAAATACCCCCTGCTGCTTGTGCACGGAGTTTTCTTCCGCGATTTCAAGATGTTTGATTATTGGGGGCGTATTCCTGCCGCGCTTAAGCGGAACGGCGCAAGGATATATTACGGCAACCATCAGTCCGCTTTGACCGTTGCTGAGAGCGCCGTCGAGCTTGCCGTGAGGATCAGGGAAATAGTAGAAAGTACAAAATGCAAAAAGGTCAATATAATCGCTCACTCAAAGGGAGGGCTTGACTGCCGTTATGCACTTTCAGAGCTTGATGTGCTTCCGTATGTGGCATCGCTTACGACTGTGAACACGCCGCACCGAGGATGCATATATGCGGAAAAACTGTTGAATGCCGCTCCCGAAAAATTCAAGAATAAGATAGCAAAGACTTATAACTATGCCCTGCGAAAGCTTGGAGACAGCTCACCCGATTTTTTGAAGGCTGTGGGCGACCTTACCTTTTCCGCCTGCGAGGAGAGGAACAAAATGCTGAATGATCCCGAGGGGATATTCACTCAAAGCATCGGATCCGTGCTTTCAAAGGCAGACGGCGGGCATTTTCCGCTCAATTGGTCTTACGGGATCGTAAAGCAGTTTGATGGGGGAAATGACGGTCTTGTGGGTGAGGATTCCTTTGAATGGGGAGAAAAGTATACTCTGCTAAGACCCAAAGGCGGAGAGGGAATAAGCCATATGGACGTCATCGACCTTGTGCGCCGCGACGTTGAAGGCTTTGACGTGCGTGAATTTTACGTTGAGCTTGTAAGCGACTTGAAAAAACGAGGATTGTAATCTTAAAAAACTATTGACAAATTCTGAGTTACAGCGTATACTGTATATGGTTAGCAGATGCTAACTGATTTAGCGTCTGCTTAACTTAAAAGGCCAAGTTAGCAAATGCTAACTGATTTTATAACCGAAAAGGAGAGAATTATGGAAAACCTTATGCACGCGGCTGTAACGCTTTTAACGTCCGGCTCTCTTATCGCTCTTTTCGGAGTAGTGGAGAGTGCTTGCAGGAATTATCTTGCGAAGAATAAATAAAAATA
>JAZQJQ010000088.1:0-3999 GCA_045541735.1 Eubacteriales bacterium | reverse complement strand
TGATATTCAAGCTTTTCCGTGAAAAGGAAAAAAGCACACCGGTTGATTATCTGCGCAACATAAGGATAGAAAACGCCAAGCGAATGCTTATCGAGGATGATGGGCTCAGGATCTCGGATATAGCAGTTAGGTGCGGTTTTTCCGAATCGGCATATTTCTGTAGCGTCTTCCGAAAGTATACGGGAATGACACCGAGGTCTTATCGGAAGATGTATCGATCCGCAGGTATTTAAACCAAGAAACATATGCTAAATGCAGAAGTGGTGAAAATCATCCTTGACAAATCCCGTGCCAGTCCGGTGGACTGTTGCTGGATGCGGGCTTGACCGCATCCATACCTCTATTTTCGGCACAACCGAAAATGCAAACGATCCCGTACGGGTCACCATGAAAAAGAGCTCCTGCTTTTGCAGGAGCTTTTTTTCATATACCGTACGGGAATCGAAAGATAGAATGCAGCAGGGTGTATTTTGTAAAGGAAGGTTTTGCTTTATTTTACGTAATAAGCCTTAATCGAGTTTATCATGTAATCACCGTTGTGTCCCGTCACTTCGACTGTAATTCGGCAAGCACGAATGGCGGGGAAGCGGCAGAATATTTTATGTCCCACAGTATGTCCTTCGAACACAGGTATCCTCTTTTCGGAATAGACAGGAAGGCTTGCATACACTTTAAATGAGGTGATAGACTGTCCGTTAGTCAAGTCCTCTTCAATAGTGATGCAGTTTGTAAGCCGTGTTGCATAAGGCTTGCTCCAATCACTTCCGGGGAAAAAATCGACATGTGTTATACAGTGTTCATCTCCGTCTTTTTTTATTTCGCCAAAGGGAAGCGGTACACCGTAGGCAGTGTGTATGCGCTCTCCGAGCTCAAGCAAGCGATCCGCATCGGCTTTAGGCAGAAGTCCACGGTCGTCAGGTCCAACATTTAGAAGAAAATTCGAACCGCGTCCCACAGAACTCTCATACATTCCGAAGAGCTCATCAAGGCTCTTTATCGTGTCCTCATTGTCGTCGAAAAACCATGTGTTACGCATCTTACAATCGCATTCTGCCGGGAGAAATGCCGCCTCAGAAAGCAGTTGCTCTTCTTCAGCAAGCTCCGAAAAATCGGTGGACGAAACCACGAGAGGATTGTTAAGAGAGGCGTATCCGTCCTCGTTTCCAATCCAGCGGACACCCGGGGTCCATTCGGGATCGCAGAATGTGAGGATATCGGGCTGCAGACGGTATATCTCGGAAACGATACGCTTGTGGTCGTAGGTATGGTTTTCCGAACCACAGCCGTCAAACCAAAGATAGTCTATTTTCCCGTAGCCCGTAAGAAGTTCTGAGAGCTGATTGATAAAATAATCGTCGTACTCCTTTGGCAATGAAAAGGAAACCGCATGGTCACCCCATTGTGCGGGGGAATAGTAAAGTCCAACCCGAAGACCATGCTTCCGGCATGCATCGGTGAACTCTCTCACAACATCTCCTTTCCCGTCTCTCCAAGAACTTTTGGCAACGCTGTAAGAGGTATATTTCGAATTCCAAAGCGCAAAGCCGTCGTGGTGTTTTGCCGTTAGAACAGCATATCTGACACCTGCCTTCTTGGCGGTCAGTATCCACTGCTCACAGTTTAGCTCGGAGGGATAGAAACATTCAGCGGGCATCTCCTTGCCATCCCAATCCTTGTGACCTGGAAAAAACGAACGGATTCCGAAATGGAAGAAAACCCCAAATTCCCAATCGAGAAATTCAAGCTGCTTTTTCGATGGCAGTTTACGCATAGTAATCTCCTGAAGTCAAATGTTTATTTCAACGATAAGGGGCATATGGTCGGAACACCAAAGCGGAACGGTGGAGGTTATCGATGCATATGTCTTTACGGTAACGTTTTCAGAAACGTACGCGTGATCTATGGCGTTTTCGTTAGTACCTCCGACACGGGCCCAACGGACAAAGGTTCCATCGTCATCGCTCCATGTGGGATAGGGATGTAAGCAGCAATTATCGTTTTTCTCCTCAGCTGCCCGGAAGGCTCTTATAAGACCTGCGGCCGTAAAAATTTTCTGAGGTTCAGAACTTTCGTTACAGTTCATATCTCCGCCCATTATAAGCGGAATGTCCGCAAAAGCGTGATCAAGTGAGCGTATGTCGCTTATAACATTGAGCATCTCGTGCGCGTTTTGAACGCGCGCGGCATTTGCGTCGATTCCGGGTTGATCGTACATCATATGGGTGGATATGGCGATAAAGCTCTTGCCCGTAGCTTTTACACGCAGTACCGCCCAAGTAATGCTTTTAGAATTTGCGTTGTTGGGCTTGGAGTAAAGAAAGCATCCGGATTTTATCAGAGACAGTTTGTCGTGCCGGTAGAAGAGCGGGGTGTTATTGACATAATCCGTGTGAACACTTGCATCCGTGTATCCGTTTGCCCGCATAAGAGGCGTAAAGCATTCATGATAGCAAACGTGCGGGGGCATCTGGCCGTATTCCTGTAAGCAAAGCACATCTGGCGCATATTCCTTTACGATTTCGGTCTGCATTGCATGACGGACATTGGACGGACCGTAGCCCGACCAGCCGTATACGTTATAGAACATTATTCGAATGTCACCAAGACGCGAATCGATAAATCTCGTGCCATCGTCAAGCTCGTTTTTCGTTTTAGCCGCGTAAGAAAAGCCATCGCTTATCTCCGAGCAAAGCAAGCAGCTTTCCAAGTGCTCCAAAAGCCCCTCAAAGCCGCGAAGCCCGTCCATAACAAGCTGAAGTTTGCCCCCCGTAAAAGAAACCGCAAAGCCGTTTTTTTCGGGAGCAAGCGTGGTGCGAGTCGTGCTGCCTACAAGTATCTCGTTGGCAGTCTCCGTTGCATCGTCCGATATGGGGAGCGGCGTATTACAGGTATTCTTGAAATAAAGGGAAATATGTCTTGCAAGCATCGTTTCGAGAATGCTGGCGTGTTTCTTCGTTACGATGCGCCAATCGGTGAGAACTGTTGAGCCGAGAGCAGCGCTGTTTGAGTTGTTCATGTGCTTCTCCTTGAAACTTTTATATTTTTGTGGATAAATTGTCGTATACAAAAATCCTTCAAATTTTCCGATGCTGTCTCAGAGGGGAAAGGATTGTTATTCTTGAAGCAATTTAGGGGGCGAATTCATAAACAAATATGAAATAAATCAACATTTTGCCTGTATATTGACTTAAGAACTAAACCCGAGTATAATACAAGTCGCATCGCTTGTCGATATGAAAATCACAGCGAAATATAAATATACTGCACAGGAACACGTAATCATGAATCACACAGCAATAACGGGAATAACAGACAGAAGGACACAGGAGCTTTTGCCGGTATATATGTTTTCGGTGGGCAAAGGGCATAATCAGGAATACCGCGATCGCACGAACGATTCTCCGTGTTATCATTTTCTTTACGTTGAAGATGGAGAAGGGATTTTTGAGTTCCCCGACGCTACGTATGTGCTCGAAAAGGGAAACACCGTGTTTTTCAGAAAGGATTATCCCGTGATCTACAGTCGAAAGAACAAGCTTTTCATTACTGCTTGGGTGGCTTTTGACGGACAGCTTGTAAAAGAGCTTCTGGAATATTACAGAGCCGGCAGCTATTCCTTTCTTAAAAGCGAAATCCTATGGCATATCATGCAGGGAATATATAAGCTTGCTTCGGCAGGGGCATCTCCCGATGTACTGTCGATGCGTGTCTATGAGCTGATAGTTACATACTTCAATGAGCTGAATAAAACAAATGTCAACGACCTGTTGAAAAAAGCGAAGGTGTATATTGATAACAATTTTGCGCAGAATATTTCTATTTCGGATATTGCCGCAGAGGTCGGGGTATCGGAGTCTTTGATATTCAAGCTTTTCCGTGAAAAGGAAAAAAGCACACCGGTTGATTATCTGCGCAACATAAGGATAGAAAACGCCAAGCGAATGCTTATCGAGGATGATGGGCTCAGGATCTCGGATATAGCAGTTAGGTGCGGTTTTT
>JAZQJQ010000087.1:0-14188 GCA_045541735.1 Eubacteriales bacterium | reverse complement strand
CTCCTCTACTTCCGCAGCCTTAACTACAACTCTGTCCGCAAGCGGTTTGATAGTCATAATGAGTTCCTCCTAAATATATGTCCGTACAACGGATTGTTTACTTGCCGGTTTAGCACTCTTTTCGATCGAGTGCTAATCACGAACTATATTCTACACAATACCAAAGAAAAAAGCAAGCCTTTTTTGAAAAAAATTCAAAAATTCATAAATTAGAAACATTTGTTTTTGCAAATTCACGTGTCGTCTGCTATTTTAGATAAAAAAACAAATAATCCGCCCCAAAAATCCGTCAAATTTTTACGCATACTTATTTTAGCTGAAGAATACTATGTAAAAAGAGTCTGTCGGAGGTCCTGTGGAACACTTAATTTACGGTTTTTTATCTCCCGCAGTGCTGGTCTTACTTGCGGTTACCGGCTTATCTGTAATAGCTATTGCAAAACCGCACCGCGCTGCATTGCGATACATAAAAAAGAAGAATAAAAATAACGGCGGCTCTTCCCTTTCCGCTATGCTGACCGCTCTTGCAGGAACTCTTGGTGTAGGTAACATATCCGGTGTTGCTCTCGCAATAGCGAGCGGCGGGTGCGGTGCGGTTTTTTGGATGGTGCTATCTTCCGTGTTTGCAATGGCAGTGAAATACGCAGAGATAGTTCTTGCATCAAACTACAGAATAACAAAAAAAGACGGATTCCACGGCGGAGCTCCGCTTTATATACGTAGAAGTTTTAAAGGCTGCACCGGCAAGCTGATAAGTGCGCTGTTCTCTATACTGTGTATTGCAAGCGCGCTTACCGTTGGCTGTGCCATACAGTCAGGCGCTGTTGCAGAAACGGCAAATGAGGCCTTCGGCATACCGCCGTTTATTTGCGGCGCGATACTTGCTGTATGCTGCCTCATCTCAATGTTGGGGGGAGCAAAAAGCATCAGCAAGATAACAGACACGCTCGTTCCTTTGATGAGCGGTGCGTATCTTCTGCTTTCTCTTATAATTATAATTAAGGAAGCTTCCCGTCTCCCGAGCTTATTATCCCTGATAATAAAATCTGCATTCGGTCTCAGACCCGCCGCGGCGGGCATAGCCGGGTACGGACTCGCAAGTGCGCTCAGGTACGGTGTTTCAAGAGGACTTATTTCCAACGAAGCCGGTTGCGGCACAGCACCATTTGCTCACGCGCGGGCAGATAGAGAAGCCGCCGAGCAGGGACTTTTCGGCATCGCCGAAGTGTTTATAGATACCGCCCTTCTATGCACCGCAACCGCAGTCAGTATTATAGCCGCTTACGGCGGAGAGGTACCGGATGGTTTGGGAGGAATGATACTTGTATGTAACGCATACGAAAAATACTTTGGCAGCTTTGCCCCCGCCGTCCTATCTATAGCAACCGCACTGTTTGCATACGGAAGTATGATATGCTGGTACTTCTACGGAACGGAATGTATTCTCCTTTCCGGCGGAAGCAAAACCGTCAAACGCTTATTTGGCACAGTATTTATGGTATTTGTAATTCTCGGCACGGTAGTAAACGGCGGTGTGATATGGCTTATTGCCGATATATTCTTTGACCTCATGCTTTGCATCAACACAATAACCGTACTCAAACAGATAAACACTGTAAAAGCACTCACCGAACGCTACGTGCTAACATCATCAAGAAATTCTGCAGCAAGAAGACGGACCGCCTCCGATAATCTTTCGCGCGGCAAAGCGAGAGCTATGCCGCATTCCGAAACGGATGCGCCGTAAAAGCATATCCCGGCATTGCCAAGTACACGAAAAACACGACAAAGCACACCGCCGCCGACCATACCTATCCCGAACAAACGAAGAACGTGGCATTTACATACGGCATTGTCCGCTTCATCTTTGCAATCCTCTTCCTTCATAAGCGAAAACAGCCTTCCGCCGCAATAGCTTTGCATTATCTCCGCACCGCCGGTACAAGGTGCTTCATTGCCGCAATCGAGCATAACGCAATTCGGCACGGTATACAATCCGTTTACAACACCCTCAAAACCATTTTGCATAAAAATATCCCTCCGCTACATTATACGAAAGCGGAGGGATATTTGACATTATTCAGAGTATCTCAATTACAGCAGAAACAGCAATATCTGAGCTTGCATTGTTCAGCACCGTTTTCAGAGCGTTAAGAGAGTATTTTTTCTTCATTACGAAAGCGGTCTTGCCGTCGCCTGCGATCAGCTTATCCATCTTTCCGAAATGCTTTTCAATGAGAGCGATATCGTTAGTTTCGGCACAAACATAATACTGGGCTTGGGTATCCGCGGCACAGCCGGTCTCATCAGCAGCGGCGGGGGTCCACGGAACCGTCTTTACGGCAGCACCGCTTGCAATACGTATAACGTCGCTCGCAACGGCACTTGCGGTAGGCTCGCTTCCCGCACCTCTGCCGTAAAACATAACGTCACCGACGTAATTACCGCGTACGCTTACACCGTTAAACACATCGGAAATACGGGAAAGCGGATTTTCATGCGCAACAAAGCAAGGGCGGACAAGCTCGACCAGTCTGCCGCTGTCATCCTTAAATGCGCTTCCGATAAGCTTGACGGAATAACCCATTTTTTCAGCATTCTCAATATCAGAAAGCGCGAGCAAAGTAATTCCCACGGTAGAGATATTCTTAACGTCAAGCAGCTTGCCGAATGCGATAGCGCCGAGTATGCATATCTTACGGCAGGTATCCTTGCCCTCAATATCCGCAGAAGGATCAGCTTCTGCATAGCCGTTTTTCTGAGCACCGAGAAGAGCATCCGCAAAGCTTGCGCCGTCTTCTTTCATTCTTGTAAGAATATAATTAGTAGTACCGTTCAGTATTCCGTCAACACGTTCGATGCAATTGACTGTAGCAAGATCCTCGGCAAGCGGACGGAGCACGGGAATACCTCCTCCGACAGCCGCCTCGAACATATAGCTTACACCGTTCTTTTCGGCGATCTCAAGAAGTTCGACACCGAGGGTGGCAACGATCTCTTTATTGGATGTAACGACGCTCTTGCCCGCATTAAGCGCTGCAACGGAGAACTCATAAGCGGGATGAAGACCGCCGATCAGCTCACAAACGACGGAAATATCCTTATCGTTTATAATATCGTTAATATCATGTGTAATGCGGTCGGCGAACGGCGAATCGGGAAAATCGCGCAGATCAAGAATGCGCTTTACGCAGACCTCGTCTCCCACCTTGTTTTTTATAAGCTCAGCATTCTCGGTTATAAGGGCGGCAGTGCCTGAGCCCACAACACCGAAACCGAGTACAGCAACATTTATCATAAAGTACTCCAAAATATGTTTTCTGTTATTCTATCACGATAATAACATAAAATCAAGCAAAAATCACAACTCCGCGACCAATAATCAAATAATTCTTTATTTTTCACGCTCTCTGTGTTAGAATGTATATACAAATGCCGAGGAGACGTTATGAAAAGACTTACTCAAAGGGAAACAAATCCATTTCCGTACTCAGATTCAAATAAAAGATACCGAACCTACGATTACTTTCTGCGGAAAAAATTTGGCACTAAAGTTGCAAAGATACCGCTTGCAGGAGACTTCACGTGTCCCAATATTGACGGAAAAAAAGGCGAGGGCGGCTGTATATACTGCGCTTCCGGTTCGGGCAAATTCAACGCACCGGCATGTATGCCCATAGAGGAGCAATATAGATTAATGCTTGACAGTATGCGCAAAAAGTGGAACGTGATCAATACGATTCCTTACTTTCAGGCACACACGAACACATATGCACCCACAGGAAAGCTGAAACCGCTCTTTGAATCGGCATTAAGCCTTGAAGGCGCCGTGGGCCTTGCGGTGGCGACCCGAGCAGACTGCATAAGCAAGAACTGCGCAAGTCTGCTTTCGGATATCGGCAAAAAAACTTTTCTTACAGTAGAGCTCGGTCTACAGACGGCAAACGATAAAACTGCAGAGCTTATCAACCGATGCCACAGCTATGATGATTTTCTGCGCGGTTATTCCCTTTTGCGTAAGGCAGGCAATATCAACATATGCGTGCATCTTATTTTCGGTCTTCCGGGTGAGACCCGAAAAGATATGATAAATACAGTAAAAGAGGTAGCAAAGCTGAGACCGGAGCAGGTGAAATTCCACCTGCTGTACGTACTAAAAAACACCGTACTCGGTGATATGTATCTTCGCGGAGAATATGAACCCTTGACAAAAGAGGAATACGTCTCCGTAATTGCAGAAGCGCTTGAATATCTTCCCCCGGAAACGGTAATAGGAAGGGTAACGGGTGATGCCCCCGCAGCCGATCTGCTTGCCCCGGAGTGGAGCCTTAAAAAGCTCACTGTCATCGATGAGCTTGACAAACGGCTTTTTGAAACGAACAAATACCAAGGAATTAGATTTCCAAACGCATGATTGTGCAATTTGCACATTTTTTTGCCGCCTCATTCTACACTTTGCAAGCGCAAAATACAAAATACCATCTTGCAAAACCATTTTAAAAAAGCTATAATATTAAAAGGATGCTTCTTTATGGGTATTCAATCTTGAAATTAGGAGCAATACATTATGGCAGTTTTTAACACAAAAAGCATCAGAAACATAGCACTTCTCGGACACGGAAGCAGCGGTAAGACCTCATTTGCAGAAGCAATGCTTTACCGCACCCACGCTATCGACCGTCTTGGCAAGCCCGCCGACGGAAACACCGTAAGCGATTACGATGCAGAAGAGATCAAGCGCGGTTACTCTATTTCATCGTCCATAGTACCGATTACATATAAGGAATGCAAGATCAATCTGATAGACTCCCCCGGTTTCCTTGATTTTGTCGGTGAGTCTCTTCAGGCTGCAAGAGTTGCGGACAGCGCGATTATCGTAGTTGACGGTAAGGCGGGCGTTGAAGTTGGAACCGAGCTTGCTTGGGACTATGCAACCGAGGCTAAGATCCCAAAGGCGTTCTTCATTAACAAGTTCGACGATCCTGAAGCTCGCTTCAAGAAGGCTTTTGATTCTCTGCGCGAGCATTTCGGAGTTACCGTTTGTCCCATCACCATACCTATGATAGAGGTAGATAAGGTCATCGGCTTCCTTAACCTCGTTGATATGCGCACCTACGTTTACGACAAGGAAGGTAACATCTCCGAATCTCCCATTCCTGAGGAATTTATGCCCGTTGCGGAAGAATACCGCAACATGCTTTTCGAGTCCATCGCTCAGACAAGCGAAGAACTGATGGAGAAGTTCTTTAACGAAGAAGAGATCACATATCAGGAAGCGGTTGACGCTATTCACGAGGGCATCATCCACGGAGATATCGTTCCCGTATTCTGCGGCGCCGCTGCAAAGATGTGGGGCATTCTTACGGTGCTTGATACCATCGTTGATTCCTTCCCCCGTCCTACAGCACGTAAGGTAGAGCACGACGTTGCCGGAAACGAGATCGCGATCGAACCGGACGGAGAGACAAGACTTTTCGTATTCAAGACCATCGCAGACCCGTTTGTAGGTAAGATGTCATTCTTCAAGGTTATGAACGGTGAGCTTACAAAGGATATGACCTTTGTAAACAATACAAGCGGTGTTCAGGAAAAAATGGCTCGCATCTACACTATGCGCGGTAAGAAGCAGACCGAGGTCGATTCTCTCGCCTGCGGCGATATCGGTATGATAGCTAAGCTGAACAAGACAAACACGAACGACACTCTTGTTATCTCCTCTACCGATCTAAAGTACAACACAATTAAATACCCTACTCCCTATATGACGATGAGCATCGTGCCCACCGCAAAGGGCGATGAGGACAAGATCAGCTCCGGTATTTCCAAGCTTCTTGAAGAGGATCTCACCCTCCGTTACGAGAACAACGCAGAGACCAAGCAGATGGTCGTAAGCGGTCTCGGCGATATTCACCTTGAGGTCATCACCTCCAAGCTCAAGAGCCGCTTCGGTACATCCGTTACCCTTGCCGCTCCTAAGATCCCCTACCGCGAGACCATCACCAAGACCGTTGAGGTAGAAGGAAAGCACAAGAAGCAGTCCGGCGGCCACGGTCAGTACGGTCACGTTAAGATCAAGTTCGCGCCCGGAGAGGCTGAGGGTCTTACCTTTACCGAATCCATCTTCGGCGGAAGCGTTCCCAAGAACTTCCACCCCGCAGTTGAAAAGGGACTTCAGGAAGCAATGCAGAAGGGGGTTGCCGGTTACCCGATGGTCAACCTTGCCGCTAACCTCTATGACGGCTCCTACCACGATGTTGACTCCTCCGAAATGTCCTTCAAGCTTGCAGCCAACCTTGCTTATAAGGAGTGCCTGAAGCTTGCCGGCCCTGTGCTTCTTGAGCCTATCGGCGAGATGCACGTTACTATCCCCGAGGCATACGTTGGTGACGTAATGGGCGATCTTACCAAGCGCCGCGGCAGAGTTATGGGTATGACTCCCGCCGAAAAGAAGGGTTACACCATCATCGATGCCGAGATCCCGAAGGCAGAAACGCTTGATTATCCTATTTCCCTGCGCGCAATGACTCAGGGCAGAGGAAGCTTTGACTATGAGTTTGTCCGCTACGAGCAGGTTCCGAGCAATATCGCTCAGAAGATAATCGCAGCTAACAAGACCGAGGAATAATTTCTTAAATAACATAACGTAAATGATCCGAGAACGCACCGCGTTCTCGGATTATTTTTTTCGGTGCTTTTATCGATAATGGTGGCATTTATATTACGGCCAAGAAACGTATCGATCGTAGGGGCGTGCATTGCACGTCCGCAATTCTCGGTAATGAAACGCGCGGACGACCAATCATCGCCTCCGTTGGAGGCGGTTCACGTTGGTCACGTCTATCTAGACGAAGCGAGATTCGCTTCTATGGTCGCCCTACAATTGACCGTACCGTCGTAGGGTACGGCGCCTCGACGTCCTCATTATCGTATTTCGCGGACCGCCGAGGACGTCGTTCCCTACGCGTTGCAAATCCCATTCTCCCCCGCTGTTCCGTAATAATTTGTGGCAGTTGGTTTGTTTTTGTGTAATAAATCACCCCGCTCATATTGAAATAGAACTTCAGTTGCAGTATAATGTGCAGTGTATATCTATTGTTAACTTGTGTTTTTTCATATCTTTGGAGGTACATAATGAAACGCAATTTGTTTAAGGCTTTGTTCGTCATTGCCGTCCTTGCAGCGCTTGTTTCCGTGCTTGCGGTAACTGCTTATGCAGATGACCGCACCGTGACCGACTCCGGCACCTGCGGCGCTAATGGTGATAACCTCACTTGGACTCTCTACAGCGACGGCGAGCTTGTTATTTGCGGCACGGGTGAGATGGCAGATTGGTCGTCGCCTTCAAATGTGCCGTGGTATGATATTCGATCTAATATAACCAAGGTTACCGTTTCAAGCGGTGTAACAAGCATCGGTGACTATGCGTTCTGTGATTGCACTAATCTTACAAGCATAGATATACCCGAGAGTATAACAAGCATCGGTAACTCTGCGTTCGCTTATTCCACTAAGCTTACAAGCATAGAGATACCTGCGAGCGTTAAAAGCATCGGTAGCAACGCGTTCTCTAATTGCACTAATCTTACAAGCATAAATATACCCGCGAGCGTAACAAGTATCGGTAGCTATTCGTTCTCTGATTGCTCAAAACTAACAAGCGTGGAGATACCCTCAAATGTAACAAGCATAGGTCAGGGTGCGTTCTACGGTTGCGCTGCACTTAAGGCGATAAAAGTTGCGGCTGGCAACACTGTATACGTAGACGTAGATGGAGTGCTGTTCACCAAGGATATGAAAACTATAGTGTCATATCCTAATGGCAAGTCCGAATCAATATATAAGATACCTGAGGATGTTACAATTATCAGTGACTATGCATTTAGGTCTTGCACCAACCTTACGAGCATAGAGATACCCGAAGGTGTGACAAGCATCAACAGTTTTGCTTTCTGCGGATGCTCTAATCTTACAAACGTAAAGTTACCCCACGGAGTAACAAGCATTGAGGCTAGGGCGTTTAGCGGGTGTACCAATCTTACGAGCATAGAGATACCCGAAGGTGTAACAAGTATTGGCAGCTATGCGTTCGAGTATTGTAAAAATCTTACAAGCATAGAGCTACCCGAAAGTGTAACAAGTATCGGTAATAGTGCATTCAATGGTTGCTCAAAACTTGCAAGTATAACAGTATTTACGAAAACAGCTAAGTTTGGGTCCGGTGTGTTCCAAAACTGCAACGCAGACTTTACCATATACGGCTATGCAGGAAGCACGGCAGAGACCTATGCAAGCGAAAACGATCATGCTTTTGTTGAACTTGCGGTTGTTGAGCGCACTGTAATTGCCTCAGGCAAGTGCGGCGCTGAGGGTGATAACCTCACTTGGACTCTGTATAGCGATGCTGAGCTTATAATCAGCGGTACCGGTGCTATGTCGGAGCGATGGACTCTTTCTTCACCGTGGTACCCATACCGCTCTAAAATAGCTAAGCTTACAATTTTAAACGGCGTAACAAGAATCGGAGACTATGCTTTCTACGGGTGCAATCTCATCACAAGCATTGATATACCCGAAAGTGTAACAAGCATTGGTGATTATGCGTTCACTGCGTGTGAATCGCTTTCAAAAATAGAGATACCTAAGGGTGTAACAATTATCGATGGGTATGCGTTCTCTCTTTGCAGCAATCTTACGAATGTAGAATTATCAGCGAGTGTTACAAGCATCGCTGACACTTCATTCCATGGGTGTGATGCACTTTTGGCAATTAATGTTGCGGAAAGCAGCTCATCGTATACAGACATAGACGGGATTCTATTCACTAAGGATAAGAAAACTTTAGTTAAATACCCTGTAGGACAGACCCAAACAAGCTATAAGATACCTGAGGGTGTAACAAGCATCGGTTACGAGGCGTTTGCATCTTGCACTAATTTGACAAGCATAGAGCTACCTGAAGGAGTAACAAGCATTGGCAGCGATGCGTTCTATTGGTGCACTAATCTGACAAGCATAGAGTTGCCTGATAGCGTAACGAGTATTGGTTACGGAGCGTTCGCTGATTGCCACAATCTTGCAAGTGTAGAAATGTCTGAAAGCGTAATAAGAATTGATTTCGGAGCGTTTCAAGATTGCAAATCCCTTACAAGAATAGAACTACCGGCAAGTCTAACAACCTTTGGTTCTATCACCGGTTCCGGAGTATTTGAAGGTTGTATCGCTCTGACCTCGATTGAAGTGAATGAGAGTAACAATGTGTATGTAGATGTAGACGGAGTGCTGTTCACCAAAGATTTGAAAACTATAGTTGCATATCCTGCCGGCAAGACGGAAACGACCTTTAAACTACCGGATGGAGTAACAAGCATTTTCAGATCTGCTTTCAATGGTTGCCTTAGCCTTGCAAGTGTAGAGATCCCCGCAAGTGTTACAATCATAGATAGCTATGCGTTCAAAGATTGCTCTAATCTTATTAGCGTAGAGATACCAGAGGGAGTTACAAAAATAGATGACTGGACATTCGGCGGTTGCTCTAATCTTACAAGAATAAAACTCCCCTCGACTGTAACAAGTATCGATTACGCAGCGTTTTCCGAATGCAAGTCTCTTGCAAGCATAGAACTGCCTGCGGGTTTGACATACATCGGCGAATACGCGTTCAAGTCGTGCGAATCACTTACAAGCATTGAGCTTTCCGCAAGCGTAACAAGTATCGATAAAAAAGCGTTCTATAATTGCTCAAAACTTGCAAGCATAGAGATTCCTGAGAGTGTAACAAGAATCGGAAATGAAGCTTTTAGATATTGCCACGATCTTGTAAGCGTAACCGTTCTTTCAAAAAACGCTGAGTTCGGTTCTAATGTATTCCAGAACTGCCTTGATGCTCTTACTATATACGGTTATAAAGGAAGCACGGCACAGACTTACGCAACCGCAAACGGACACAACTTCGTTGCACTTACTGAGCGTACTGTGATCGATTCGGGAGAGTGCGGCACAAGCGGTGATAACGTCACCTGGACCATCTACAGCGACGGCGAGCTTGTTATCAGCGGCAACGGCGCGATGGCAGATTATGACGGTTATCTAAGTACGCCATGGTATAATTACAGATCCGACATAACAAGAGTCGCTATTGAAAACGGTGTAACGAGCATCGGAGAATTTGCTTTCTGTCGATTCTCTAATCTTACAAGCACAGAACTACCTATCAGCGTAACAAGCATTGCTAACCTCGCGTTTGCTGGATGTGAAAAGCTAACAAATGTAGAGATTACGGATAGCGTATCACATATAGGTTCCGGCGCGTTTAGCGATTGCACTAATCTTACTGCTTTTGCAGTGGTGGATGGTAACGAATCATACACAGATGCTGATGGAGTACTTTTTACAAAGGATATGAAGACTATGGTTTCATATCCGGCGGGCAAGGAAGGAACAAGCTACAAGATACCTATAAGCGTTACTAACATTGGTGACTATGCATTCTCTTGTTGCGATGAACTTATAAGCATTGAGTTGCCCGAGGGTGTAAGAAACATTGGTTTATATGCATTCGAAAACTGCTCCGCACTCAGAACTATAGATTTACCTGCAAAGATAGCAAACATTGGTAACTATGCGTTTTCTTCTTGCGCAGCTCTTAGAAGCATAGAAATACCCGAAAGTGTAATAAGCATTGGGGATAATATGTTCGAATATTGCGATGCTCTTGCGAACATAAAGATATCCGAGAGAGTAACCAGTATCGGGTCATTTGTGTTCTTTTCTTGTGATGCACTTGCAAGTATCAATATACCTGCAAGTGTAACGAGTATAGGCGGGGGTGCGTTCGCAGGTTGTCGCAATCTTACAAGAGTCACTGTATTGAGCAAGACAGCAACCTTTAATACTTACGTGTTTCAGAGTGTCAATGCCGATTTCAAAATTTACGGCTACTCCGGATCCACCGCCGAGGCGTATGCAACCGCAAACGGACACAACTTCGTTGCACTTGCTGAGCGTACCGTGATCGCTTCGGGAGAGTGCGGCGCAAGCGGCGATAACGTCACCTGGACCATCTACAGCGATGGCGAGCTTGTAATCAGCGGAACCGGAAAAATGGCGAATTGGAGTGTTTCCGGAAATTATGCTCCTTGGTATCCGCACCGTTCTAATGTAACTATAATTAATATTCAGGACGGTATTACGCGGATAGGAAACGCATCTTTTTACCTTTTCAAGGGAATTGAAAACGTTACAATTCCAAGCAGCGTGAAGGCTTTGGGTTCTAATGCCTTCTGTAGTTCAAGCATAAAAAGTATAAATCTTCCCGAGGGATTAGAGACTTTGGAATCGCTTGTTTTCCAAAGCTGCTCTTCGCTTGCCGAAATCAACTTACCTTCCACGGTTAAGTCCATCGGCATCGGCGCATTCTATCGCTGTACAAAGCTTTCAAGTTTGAATGTTCATCAAAATAATACGTCGTACGTTGTATCAAACGGTGTTTTGTATTCCTACGATATGACGACCTTGCATACGTATCTCCGTAGTAACAACGCTGCAAGCTTTACCGTTCCGTCATCCGTGAATAAAATAAGCGGATATGCTTTTAGCTATAACACATCATTGGAAAGCATTGTTCTTGGCGCAGGCATTACCGATATTGGCAAAGTATCTTTTAAGTATTGCCGTAATTTGACATCCGTAACAATATACAGCAAAAATCCGAGCTTTGGCGAGAACGTATTTGATAATACAAGCTCTTCGTTGACAATATACGGAGAAACAGGGTCAACTGTACAAGACTACGCTTTGCAAAATTCCCATAGCTTCGTTGAAATAGAAATCCCATATATGATGGTGGCAAGCGGCAATTGCGGCACTGCTGAAAGTAACGTGCAATGGGCTTTTTATAATGACGGAAGCCTTGTAATAAGCGGTAACGGTGATATGTGCGACTGTATTCCCGAAGCTCCATGGTCTGCTTATGTAACTGCTATTACGAGTGTCACTATAGAAAACGGCGTAACGCGTATTGGTAAATATGCATTTGAAGATTGTTCGGCAGTTACGAGCATAGAGATAGCCGATAGCGTAACAAGCATTGGCGACAGCGCGTTTGATTATTGTTCTACGCTAAAAAGCATAAAGCTGCCTTCCGGTTTAACCGATATATGTGACTATTTGTTTTACCATTGTGAATCGCTTACAAGTGTGGATATCCCAACGGGTGTACAAAGTATAGGTGATTACGCATTTTATTATTGCACATCACTTCAAAGCATCAAGATTCCCGATAGCGTACGAATCATAGGCAAAAATGCGTTCCATAACTGCGGCGCTCTTACTAATATCGTTCTTCCCAAGGGATTAACAACAATTTGCGACGAGGCATTTCGTTATTGCGAATCACTTGAGCGGATAGAAATACCCGCAAGCGTAACGAGTATAGGAAGCGGTATAATTCAATATTGCGGCAGTCTTACTGAAATTATAGTGGCGGATGGAAATATCACGTATGTTGATGTAAACGGCGTGTTGTTCGAAAAAGATATGCGATCGTTAATTGCATATCCTGCCGCTAAGACCGAAACAAGCTACAAGATTCCGGATAGCGTTACGTGTATTTATGAATATGCGTTTGTAAATTGTGATAATCTGGTTGATATAGTATTCCCTGAAAGAGCAAACTTTATTGGCGGAAGTGCATTTTACGGCTGCAGCAACCTTTCTGCTGTAACTATTCCGGAAGGTGTAACCAACATATACTATCAAACCTTTGGCTTGTGCACAAGCTTGAAAAGCGTAGTGCTGCCGGAGAGTCTAACCTCCATTTGCAAATTATCATTTGTCAATTGTCATGCGCTTACAAGTATTCAGATCCCTAAGAATGTAACAACGATTGAATCGTATTCGTTCTATCGTTGTAGTACTCTTACAAAAGCAAAGATTCCCGATAGTGTAACAAACATAGGCAGTCTGGCTTTTGACGGTTGTTCAGCCGACCTCGCCATCTACGGAAACGAAGGAAGCGCTGCCCATACTTTCGCATCATCTGCAGGATACAAATTTGTTGTTCTTCCAAGCTTCGAGCCTAAATTCCTCTCCGCATCACTGTCGCTCTACAACGATATTTCCGTAAACTTCAAGGCAAATAAGGAAGTAATGGACGCAGCAGGATATACTGCTCCTTACGCAGTATTTGAGTTCGGCGGAAAGACCTACACTGTAAGCGATTATACCGTAGAAATGATGCTTGTAAGCGGTGTGGAAACAGAGGTATACGTATTCGCGTTCAAGAATCTTGCACCCGACAGAATGAACGATACCATAACCGCAACGCTCCACGCATCGTTCGAGGGCGAGGATTACGCAAGTAACAGCGTAAGCTACAGCGTAGCAAAGTACTGCTACAATCAGCTGAAGAAGTGCACCGAAAAGACCGCACTTGCAACGGTTTGCGTTGATCTTCTCAACTACGGCTCCGCAACTCAGGAGTATACCGGTTACAGAACCGATGCGCTTGCAAATGCGGATCTTACCGACGAGCAGAAGTCTTGGGGTACGCAGGATGACCGCGAGTTCAAAAACGTAACCGCAAGAGATAATGCACCCGCGGTTGAGAGCGCGGCATGGAAGTCTGCCTCCCTCAAGCTGAGAGAGAACATCACCGTAGAGATGAAGTTCGAAGCGGCGGATATTACCGGACTGTACGTTGAGGTCGAGATGTACGGACACACGTACAGAATCGACGAATTCGGCTATGATGAGACGTACGGCTGGTACGTAGTGGAGTTCGATAAGTTCTCTGCGCTCCACATGTCCGAAGTAATTAAGGCAACCGTCCGCGATGCAGACGGCAACGCAGTAAGCAAGGTACTTACCTACAGCGTTGAAAGCTATGCGGCAAGCAAGCAGGGCACTGATGCCCTCGGCGAGCTTGTAAAGGCAATGATGAAGTACGGCGATGCCGCCATTGCCTACGCGAAATCTTTGAATTAACAACCCATTAACTACACTCCGCCCGATGCTCAACGAGCATCGGGCGGGGGACGTTTTGTAGGGGGGGCGTTCCGCCTCCCGCATATCACGGCAATGAAACGGTGGACGAGCAATGCTCGCCCCTACGGCGAAGAAACGGTATGAACCGTAGGTGAGCATTCCATATGCTCCCGCAAACTCCTCCAGTCAGCTCCGCTGACAGCCC